>JAZABE010000329.1:0-3115 GCA_036137535.1 Planctomycetota bacterium
CCCCTGGGTCAAACGAATGCTTGACATGATGGGTTTCAAAGACGATGAAGCAATCGAAAACCGTATGATTTCACGTCGCATTGAGGGCGCTCAGAAAAAAATCGAAGAAAAGAACTTTGAAATTCGAAAAAATCTCCTCGAATACGACGAGGTCATGGATGAACAACGAAAACGGATTTACACCTACCGTCAAAACATCTTGGATGGGGCCAACTGTCGAGAGCTAATCCTCGACATGATCAATGATCGCATCGATTCGAATCTCAACAGCTATTTTGACCGCCACTTTAGTGCAGAGTTTTTCTCCAGTTGGGCAAGCCGTGAACTCAATACACCGCCCCTGGATTTCAAGATGTTTCGTGGTTTGAGCGCAGATAGTGCAACGGTCGAAGCCAAGGATGCCGCAAAACGGGCTGCTGAATCCGATATTTTTGGGAAAATCGAGGAAAATCTTCCCCAGGGAAGCGGGGACGAAGAAGAAGACATTCAGCGAGATTGGAACTGGGAAGCGATTTCCCGATTTTCCAATTCACGGTTCAGCACCCACTACCGCGATCGCGACCTGAAAAAAATCGGCTACGACAATCTCGCAGAAAAACTGATTGCTGATGCGCACCAACATATCGACAGTGTCAATCTAGAAGATGCCAAGGAAATTCTCAAAGACGATTTCGGTGCACAACGGGCAATCCAGTGGTTCGCTGCCAACTTCGATATCAGGATCGACTCCAGTGAAATCAGAAACCTGGAGACCGAAGAGATCAAAACGATTTTCGTCGAAAAAGCGATTGAAAAATACAATGAAAAAGAAGCCGAGTACCCCGTGATGGCCGGGATCGTCCAATTTGCAACCACGGCCAACAGCATTGACCGGGAAGGATTGATTACCTGGGCGGCCGAAAGATTCAACGCCAATGTTTCTCCAGAAGATATCCGGAACAAACAACGGGACGAACTCAAGGAAATGTTGATCCAAATCAGTCAAAAGCATCAGCGGTTAGCGCGAGACACTCATCAAGAGCTCGAAACCCAGTTGCGCCAACTAGAATCTGCGGCCGAGTTCCCACTCTCCAATTCAAATGGAGCGATGGCAAGTTTATCAAGTTGGCTCCAAAAAGAAGTTGATTATGAGATTGAAAACAACGAGTTAAACGACCTTGATTTGGACGAACTGACTCAGAGGCTGACTGGGGTCGTGGATGACTTTTTCCACCCAGAAATGCGACGCATGGAACGGATCGTTCTACTAAGTATCGTCGACAACGCCTGGAAAGATCATCTACTGCAAATGGACTACCTGCGAAGTGCCGTTGGCCAACGGGGACTTGCCGCGATCGACCCTAAGGTTGAATACAAACGAGAAGGAATGCGGATGTTTGAAGAGCTGTGGACGTCGATCGGCGAACAGACTACCGATCTCATTTTCAAGATGGAACAGCTGGATGACGATTTTGTAAGTGAAACCTGGGTTGGGGCATCCGCCAGCCAAGCTGATGCACAATCTCTGAGCACGGTACCGCAAGATAGCGAACAGACCAATGCCCAGTCAGACGCCAAACTCGAACCGATTCGCAATGTCACTCAAAAAGTTGGCCGAAATGATCCGTGCCCCTGTGGTAGCGGGAAAAAGTTCAAACACTGTTGTTTGAGGAAATAGCCCTACAATGGCGACGGTTAACCACCTTGACGAAAAAGGCACCGGGGAAGGATTCCCATGCGATACATCTACAATCTGATTTACCTGGTGCTGTTTGCAGTCTTTTCACCAGTCGCTTGGATTCAAAAACACTTACAGGGAAAATCCAGACCCGGCATCTGGAAAAAGTTTTTCGGAAGCGGGATTTTACGACGGGGTACAAAACCCTGCATTCTTTTTCACGCCGTTAGCCTTGGAGAAGTCAACGCCATTGGAAAATTGGTTCTGGATTACAAAAAGCTGTATCCCGAATTTGATGTGGTCATTTCCACCACAACCCAAACCGGTCAGGACGCGGCCAAAAAACTATTGCCCCACCTAGAAATCTGCTGGTTACCTTTTGATTTTTCGTGGGCAGTCAAACGGTTTCTCCATCAAGTCAAACCCAATCTTATCGTTTTGGCCGAACTGGAAATCTGGCCGAACTTGCTGGCCGAATGTAAACGTCAATCAATTGCCACCTGTCTGGTCAATGCTCGCATGAGTGAAACAAGCTTTAATCGCTACCGTCGGTTGGGGACATTGTTTCGGCGAGTATTTAACCAACTCGATTTGGTTTGTGTTCAGAACCAATCCTATCATAATCGCTTTCAAAAACTGGGAGTTGATCCTCAGCGAATCATTATTACCGGCAATCTGAAATACGATTCCCTTTTACGAGATCGGGCTCATCCCAAAATTGTTCAGTTTCGCTCCCTGGTTAATTTCCAGCCTGGAGAAATCATCCTGTTGGCCGGAAGCACACAGTCGCCAGAAGAATCAATGGCGATCGAGACCTATTTAGCGCTTGAACAAAAGTTTCCAAAATTGAGGCTCTTTCTCTGCCCCCGGCATCCAGAGCGATTTGACGAGATTGCCGCCCAACTCGAATCCAAGGGCGTCCTTTTTTCCCGACGCTCTCTTTTGGAAAATTCGACAAAGTCCAAGGTTCAGCGCAACCTCCTGCTGGACTCTGTCGGCGAACTTCGATACTGGTGGGGGCTTGCGGACATTGCACTGGTCGGAGGAAGTTTCGGAAATCGGGGAGGGCAGAACATGATGGAGCCTGCTGCACTCGGTTCAGCCGTTTGTTTCGGCCCCAATACCCGGAATTTTGTACAGGAAGTTCAATTTCTAAAAACAGCGCAGGCAGCAGTTGAGCTGAAAAATGGTAATGAACTCACCGCATTTGTCCAAAGGTGCCTGTCCGAATCCGAGTTCCGCCAAAAAATTGGCACACAGGCCAGACACCTGCTTCAAAGCAAGGCAACCGGGTTGAATCCGGTAGTCAACCCAGCCAACCAGAAGCCCGGAGAGGCAACCACAGCCTGTCAACAAACGGTACACCATATCCACTCCTTGGTTTCCAGTTCGAAGCACCCCACACAAGCCAAACAGGCTGCATAATTTAACAAGCTTCGATTTCAATTGGCAATTTTC
>JAZABE010000330.1:0-10216 GCA_036137535.1 Planctomycetota bacterium
CCAAAAGTGTGGCATTTGACACCGGACCGTCCATTATATTTTTCGCTCGTTACCGCGAAAGCCATGCCAAACAAAATAAACTTGCGAGGGGACTGGGCAAATTCAACTTTTACTGTATTCGTTAGTCGGTCCGCTTGTTTGAACTCTTCAACCAGACTTCCGAGATTGGATTTGCCGAATTTGGGCATTCGGGTCGCCATGTAAGGACGTTCCTTGGCTCCATTATCGACCACTTCTTCCAACCAGGTGGCACTGAGCTTGGCTCCCACGCCATTCAAATAAGGTGGTAGCCGTCCTTCATCTCCCATTTCCGGCTGGTTCGAGGTAAACCACTTTTCACGCCCATAAACTTCATCCGATTCACCTCGGCGGTCGACAACCCCGCCCACAAAATCGCGTTCATGACACGCATAACAATTAAACGTTGCCAGCTTTTGATGGATTTTTGTGTTCGCGTTCGGGTTTAAATCTGGCTTGGCCGCCAGAGCAGCCACCAGCGATGTTTTTTGTTTTTCATTGAACGCAAACCGGGGACCGATACCCCTGCCTTCAATACACCCACCGGTTTTCAGATCCGAAATGGACTTTACGGCCTGAAACGTAGAAACCCGATCCACACCGCCCGATTTCATCTCATGGCAATTGGCACAGCCCTCCGAAGTAAAAAACAAGGCACCCCGTTTTGCCTTGGCAGGATCAAAAACAAATCTCCCTTTTTCCATCGGAGGTTCCTTCATCGCTTTTAAAAGCCCACCGATGGATTGCTTGGCAAGACCTGGCCCAGACACCTCGCATTTAATTTCTTCACCGCCTGATTTTTCAAAAAACTCGATACGAACCTTATGCTTTCCTTTTGTCAATTCTGTAGAACCTGTAACGTTTTTCACTCCGTGTATGCCATCATTATCGACCACTCGCTTGCCATCGATGACCAGCCGGGAACCATCGTCAGAGCTCAACACAAAATCATATTTTCCCGCCTGGGTGACATCCCAAAACCCAGTAAAGACTAGGCCAAAATTATCACTTCGGCCTGAGACGGTGGCACTAACCATCGGAACGGAACCGGTCGAAATAGGTTTAAGCTTTTCAAAATCGGGGAGCTGGTCCCAAGAACCTTCGTAGATGGCAACATTGATGTTCGATTTGACCTTGATATCCTTCAACAGGAACGTTGCGATCTCCTGAGCCTCCTGACCGGTCAGACCCAAGTGAGGCATTCTGCCTGATGGCCGAACCCCGAGTGGGTTTTGCAAAAAGCTGCTGAGTCCCGGGATCGTGTATTTTTCAGCAAGGTTGCCAAGCGGCACCGACGTGCTAACGGTGTCCTTAGTGTTTTGCGGATCGTGACAGGCCACGCAACCAATCGAGTGGTAAAGCTTCTCACCGTTTGACACTGGGCCCGGAAGTGGAGGCGTATCGCTTGTCTTTCCGGTCGAGGCAAGAAAATGCGCCACGGCTTCCGCAATCATCTTCTTCTCGTCAGGGCCTTTTGAAGCCAAAACATCCGGCATCGTCGTTCCCGGTTTCGTACCCTGAGGATTCAAAAGAAATTTCTCGAAATATTGTGGGCGAACGCGACTCCCGATTTGTGACAGAACAGGTGCTTTCTTTGACGCAACCGTCCAACGCACCGAATCGGCCTGATGGCAGGAGCCACAGTTCAACTCATTGATCAAGAGCGTTCCCCGTTCGACCTCACCTACCGTATCGACATCGAGAAATCTTTCAAACGCCGGAATAATGGGATGGGAACGATCCTGGGTTCCGGCCAAACCGCAAAAAGCAAGATTCGAAACAACCGTCAGCACAAAGACCAATTTTAGTTGCATTTGCATCCAATTACCTGATTCCGTTGAGCAATCCAAAAACCGGATTGTTGACACATGACAAAACTGGGCTATCAACATGAACACGTTAAGACCGATACTCTAGCATGCAAACAAAACGAAAACCACACGGATCCTAAAAAGCAACCTCGCCTGGAGCCAATCTTGAATTTGGTGTTTTTTGACATTGATGGCACATTGTTACTCTCCCAAGGAGCAGGAGGCCGATCGATCGTACGGACCATGAGATCAGTCTTTGAAACCAAGGAAGAAATCGCGAGGATCGAGATCCATGGGCAAACCGACCGGGGGATAGCGACCCAGCTCTTTCAGGCCCACGGTATTGATGACACCGAGCAAAACTGGAACCGCTTCGCTGCGGGCTACCTCGAAATCCTGGGTGACGAACTTTGCCGTTGCGAAGGAAGCCTTCTACCAGGCATCCCCGTTTTGCTGCCGACGCTTCAAGCAAACCCCAACATCGAACTGGCTTTATTAACCGGCAATCTTCAGAAAGGAGCTGTCAAGAAAATCAAACATTTTGGTATCGAAACATTCTTTACTTGGGGTGGGTTTGGTGATCGACATCGGGACCGCAGTGATTTAGCCCAAAACGCAATGGAACTTGCAGCGTCCAATATTGAAATTGATCGACTCGAGAACATTTTCGTCATTGGTGATACACCCAACGATATACGATGTGGGAAAGCCATCTCCGCGACGACCATTGCGGTCGCAACTTCCGATTTTTCGTACAATGCACTTAGAAGACACTCACCTGACTTCGTACTCAAAGACCTGAGTGATCTCGACCAAGTCGTTTCGATATTGAGTTAAAATTGCCCCTCCTCAACATTCAAATCGATCCTTGTGAATCCGCAATCCCACGACTGGTAGCCAAGACGATCGCGGATGCCTGGGAAACCATACAAGCGTTTCAAACACAAACTCGCAACAATCCAGTCAAGGGTTTTCACCCAAGTGACTTCGAAGGCGCCTACCAGTGGCTTGTTGGACTCAAAAAACAATTCTCCCAAAACGCAATTCCCAGGTTTTGCGAATGGGGAAGTGGGTTTGGCGTAACGAGCTACTTAGCCCAATCCCTTGGCTACGAGGCCACCGCGATCGAGTCAGACCCGAAACTCTTCCAAGCAGCACAGCGATGGCAAAACCGGATTGGCGCCAGCTTTACGCACCTTAACGGATCATTTATACCGCCAAGTTTTCTAGAAAAGCATCAATCGATCACAGCTTTCAATCCCACTCCAACTCTGTGGTTAAACCTGAACGTCGAGTCGCGATCCGAGTCCAACCGACTGGACAGTCACGAATTTGACTTGGTGTATGCCTATCCTTGGCCAGGCGAAGAAGAATTTATTTTTGAACTATTCGACGTTGTGTCAAAGCCCGGTGCCCTGCTTTTAACGTTCCACGGTGCCGCTGATTTCCGGCTTCACCAAAAAACCATCGCAAAACCGTTTTCCTAGTTCCGGCCTTGAAAGGAACCCCTCCTAGTCGCCAAGACAGTAACCAAATCCCAGCCGCCACCCTCGAATTTCAGCTCCAGCGGCTAACCTCCTTGTTCTCCAAAAACCGCCCTAGCAACATCCAATGCTTCGGCAATCTTAGCAGGTTCCTTTCCCCCCGCTTGAGCCATCTCGGGTTTACCGCCGCCACCGCCGCCAACCACCGGGGCAACAACCTGGATCCAGCTTCCTGCACTGTAGCCTCGCTCCACCAACTCCTTGGAAATTCCAGCAACCAGTAAAACCTTAGAATCGTCGACGACGGTCGCCAGCAAAACGGCAACGGGAGCCGTTTTTTTACGAATCTGGTCGATGGTCGTCCGCAGCAAGTTAGAATTACCCCCCGCCAGTTCGGCAGCAATAACTTTAGTGCCTTTTTTCTCGATTGCCTGTTCGATTAAACTCTCTGCCGAAACGCCCCCAGAAGAGGTTAATTTAGAGAGCTGGGTCTCCAGTGTTTTGATTTCCATGATTGCGTTTTCGATTCGCATCGCCGTATCGAACAACTCTGAATTGGAAACTCGAGCTGCCTCGTATAGCTCATTTCGCATCTCAACATAACTCATTCCAACATCACTCTTCCGGTCATCAAGCTCCAATGCCGGGACCCCCGGTTTTCCAGCACCGAGTTGTTTTTTCAATTTTTTGACATGCTCAAAAAGATTTTGAGTCGCGGACGGAATCTGCCCAAGAGAACAATCCAGTAAGTCAGCGCATTGTTTTGCCTGAGCTGTAATCCGTTCCCGCTGCTGTCTAGCCTTTTCCCCCGTAAACACCTCGATGCGGCGTGTCCCGGCGGCCAAGCCGGATTCGCTTTTAATTTCCACCAAACCGACATCCGCCGTATTATCTAAATGGGTCCCCCCGCATAGTTCTTTACTAAAGCCACCCATCGAAACCATCCGGCACGGGTCGGGGTATTTCTCTCCAAACAGCATCATGGCCCCGGCAGAGCGAGCCTCAGCAAGACTGATGATAGCCGCCTCAATGGTTTCGCCGGCCGCCACACATTCGTTTGCAGTTTCCTCGATCTGCGCGATTGTTTCCGGGGCAACAGGGTTCGGATTACTATAATCGAATCTCAAAAAATCATCTTCGACTTTGGAACCTTGCTGGTTGGCAGCCTCACTCACATGTTTTTGCAATGCGTAGTGAATAATATGGGTCGCCGAATGAGCGCGACGAATCCCTTCTCGCCGATTAACATCCACCTGCGCAGTGGCCTGTTCTCCTTCGGACAAGAATCCTGACGTCAATCGACCAATGTGCTTGATCACATCACCGTCTTTTTGAGTATCCAAAACTTCAAACTGGAATCGATCCGACTGAATAATTCCCCGATCCCCCACTTGTCCACCCGCTTCTGCGTAATAAGGCGAAACATCTAAAACGATCACCGACTTGTCTTCCGCCGAGGCTTCAACCTCTGCTGAGGAAATCCTTTTTTGCCGGGTTCCATTGGCGAGAACTCCTTTTACCACGCATGCATGCTCGGTTGTGTCATAGCCAACAAATTCTGTCGATTTGACCTCGCTCTTGATCTCATCCAGAGGTCCACCACCCATAACACCGACTTCCTTGCCCCGAGATCGGTCTGTAAAGCTCTTAAATAAAACGTCAAACTCTGCCCGATCGGGGATTAACCCGGCGTCAATCGCCAATTTTTCCGTCAATTCCACCGGAATGCCGTAGGTGGTTCGCATCTCGAATAAGGTTTGTCCCGAAAACACCTTGGACCCAGCTGCCTTTTGTTTCTCGATGAACGGCGCCACGCGGGCAATCCCACTCTCGACCGTATTCAGAAAACCATCCTCTTCTGCCTTGAGCGTCGCCTGAACCTGCCCCCGCGTTTTCTGCAATTCAGGGTAGGCCGATTCCATCAATTCAGTGACTTTAGGGACTAATTGAAATAAAAAGGATTCCCGCATTCCGATTTGATAACCATCGAGAAAGGCCCGGCGAGCAAGTGTCCGAATCACACTATTTTCAGCCTTGGGACCTGGAACCGTATTTTCATGAATAGAAAACGTACACGCCCGGACGTGATCTGCAATTCGCCGCAATTTTCTACCACTGTCTGATTCCGGTTCGTACTTCAGACCACAAACTTCCCCTGCGGCTTCTACCAACGGCCTCAAAGAATCAATGTGGTAGTTGGTTTCAACATTCTGCAGCACCGCCGCACAGCGTTCCAGCCCCATCCCGGTATCAATGTTTTGACTCGGAAGCGGTGCGAGGTTGTCCGGGGGCGCACCACATCGATTGAATTGTGTAAATACAAGATTCCAAATTTCAACCTTTTCGCCATTATCTGCTGTGTAGTAGATTTCCGAGCAGGGACCGCACACCCCATCAGGTCCTTTAGACGGAGCTTCGGCGGGCCAGTAGTTTTCGTCCTCATCCTCGCGGAAGAGCCGATCTTTGCTGAGCCCGATATCTTTCAACCAAATTTCAGCCGAGGCTTCGTCATCAAGATAGATCGTGGCAGTTAAACGGCTTTTCTCAATTCCCAACCATTTTTTGTCGGTCAAAAACTGCCAAGCCCAATGAATGGCTTCCCGCTTAAAGTAATCTCCAAAACTGAAATTGCCCAACATCTCAAAAAACGTGTGGTGATACGCCGTGCGGCCAACGTTATCGATATCACCGGTCCGCAGGCATTTTTGACAGGTCGTTGCTCGCGTAAATTCCAGTTCGACGTTTCCAAGAAAGTGATCTTTAAATTGGTTCATCCCGGCTGGAGTGAATAAAACCGTTTCATCCCATTTGGGAACCAAGACGTCGCTGGGGCAAACCGTGTGACCTTTTTCAGAAAAAAAATCGAGGTATTTTTGTCGTAACTCGTCAGTTTTCATTGCTAATTAAATTTCATTGTCAACGGAGCCCCGCGAACCTGCCGGGTGATCCACTGAGCCAGCTCACCAAGTGCGAGCCTAAGACCCTGTCATCGACCCCGATGTACAAACCGAGCACAAATCTTTTGCCATACCAAATCTCTGCAGCCGATCCAACTGGAAATTTCGCATCGGTCCTCTTAGCTTTTCTCCAGTTGCTCTACCAATCGCCCGGGGGAACCCATCACATTGTAGCCACAGTCAAGATGGAGTGTCTCACCAGTAATTCCATTGGACATTTCAGACAGCAAATAAGCGCCGGTATTGGCGATTTCTTCTTCTGTGATATTTCGTCCCAATGGAGCCATGCCTGCATACAGTGACAACATTTCCTTCACCCCGGCGGCCACACCCGCCAGCGTTTTGACCGGACCAGCACTTAATGCGTTGACCCGGATTTTCCGGGGTCCCAGATCGTAGGCCAGGTACTTCGTGATGGATTCCAATGCTGCTTTGCACACGCCCATAATGTTGTAACCCGGAACGCACTTTTCACCGCCAAAATAACTCATACAGGCAATCGCCGAATTTTCGTTTAGAATTTCTTTGGCTGCATTCGCTACAGCAATCAGGCTGTAAGCACTTACGTCGATTGCCATTTGAAATCCTTCTCGGCTGCATTCGACGGTAGAGCATTTCAAGTCATCAAGCGGCGCAAACGCGATGCTGTGCAAAATAAAATCAATCTTCCCAAATTCTCGTTCCGCTTGCTCAATGACCTGCTTGATGTTTTCGTCGGATTGAACGTCCAGCGGAGTCATGAATTGGACCTGCTCCTCATAACCACGCAAGGCTTTCTTGACCCGCATCGTATTTTTCTTTTTCTCGTCATCAGGCCTGTCGGGCAGATGAGTGATCCCACAAGTCGCGCCTTGCTGCATGACGTGCCGCGCAATGATACTGGCGATAGAACTGTCGTTGGCGATACCAAGGATCAGTCCTTTCTTATTATCAAATAATCCCATTCGAGAATCCAAAGTTGTTTGAAAGCAAATGATGCTCAGGAACCGCTCTCAGGAACGGTTTTTGAAACATGCAGTACCAAACAGTGGTCAAAATGACTACAATCGACCGCACCTCATCGAAAATAGCAGTTTTTTTATTGACCTTCAATGCCGCACGATTTGCCGCTTTCCGAGCTTGCTGAGCGGATTCAGTTATTCCCCCCAACCCAAGAGCTTTTACCCAAATCCATCGAGTTCATTGCCGATGGGTCACAAGATCTGGATGTTACCTTAGAAAACGTTGCTAATTACATTGTTTCAAAATGGTCTCTGGTTAATTTAGCCGTGATTTCGGGGAGCCGCGGACGATGGGATCTCTTGGGTTCTGCCAAACCAGCCTCTTTTGAAGAAGGCCTGCTTTCAGAGGCTTTAGATGAAAACCGGGTTGTCCAATCGCAAGGGATCTCTGCGGTTCCGCTATCCCGAACGAGTCAGCGTGGCGAATTGTTAGTCGTGGTCGCCAACTCATCTCTGGAAGCCCTGCAAGTCGAATCACTTGCCGGACTGGTTGGATTTGTTTTACGCATCGGTCGTGAACTTCGCCAAAAAGACCGCCGGCTGAGGCGACAGCAGGCAATTCTGGGGATCGCAGCACAATGGAACCAGACGCAGGAACTGGTCCCTTTACTCGAACATATGGCGGAAGCATCAACCAGTTTGATCAACGCCGAAAGAGCCAGTATCTTTCTCTGGGACAAACCCAATCGAACCTTGATCGGTCGTCCAGCTCTGGGTGTCGATACCAACGAATTGCAAATTCCGGATACTACTGGGATTGTCGGGCAGGTTGTTCAAACGGGTGAAGTTCGCCGTGTCGACCTTGATACCAGAGAACAGCAAGCGATCGATCGAAAAGTTGACCAGGAACTCGGCTTTGAAACCAAAACTCTTCTGTGTGCTCCTCTCTTGCATCACGGGAAAATTCTTGGTGCCTTCGAAGTGATCAATAAGATCGGGGGCAATTTCGATTCCGAAGATGAAGCGGATCTGATCGAACTTGCCGGACAAGCTGCCGTTGCTTTGTCCAATACACAGCACATTGAAAAACTGCTTCGAAAACAGCAAACACTGGTGAACCAAGCAGCCGCCGAAGTTCAAATGATTGGCGAATGTGCTGCCATGCTCAAATTGACATCAACCATTGAACGCGTCGCGGATACTGAGTTATCGGTTTTGATTCTTGGAGAAAATGGAACCGGAAAAGAAGTTGCCGGTCAAATGCTCCATTACCTGAGCAACCGGCGGCAAGACCCTCTGGTAACCGTTAACTGTGCCGCTATTACAGAATCACTGCTAGAGAGCGAGCTGTTTGGTCACGAAAAAGGTGCCTTCACTGACGCCCACGAAACCCGCGCTGGCAAATTTGAATTGGCAGCAGGCGGCACACTCTTTCTTGATGAAATCGGCGACATGAGCTTGGCAGGCCAAGCGAAACTCCTGAGAGTCTTGGAAGAAAAAGTCGTGGTCCGAGTGGGCGGTTCGACACCCATTCCCGCAGACGTGAGAATTGTCGCCGCGACCAATCAAAACCTAACGGAACGGGTTCGAGAAAAAAAATTCCGCGAGGATCTTTTTTTCAGGTTAACCGTAGTCACCATCGACATGCCACCCTTAAGAGATCGAGCAAACGACATCCTCTTATTGGCGGAGTTCTTCTTGAAGAATTTCTGCCAACAAGCGAAACGATCTCCCCCGACATTCAGCCCCGCTGCTCGAAAGTTGCTGTTAAATCATTCCTGGCCAGGCAACGTACGGGAGCTCAGAAATATGATGGAACGAGTTGCCTATCTTTCAAAAAACGAGAGAATCGACAATGAAGACCTGCACTTCATTCTGACGGCCCCGATCCAATCGGAATCCCAGCTGTCACTCGATTTAAACCTGGCCGAAGCAACCCGGGACTTTCAACTCCAATTTATCGAAAAACAAATCCACGCTAGTCGGGGAAACATGACCGAAGCCGCAAAAAAACTGGGGCTACACCGCAGCAATCTCTATCGTAAAATGCGACAACTCGGCATGGACTGCACAGAAGAAGAGTAAACCATGGAAGATAGCCCAAACTGTTTCGAAAACCGTTCATCCCGTGGAACCCGCGGATTAGGTTCTCGCTGGTACCTGGATCCATCTTGCTTCCAATTCGAACAGGAAAAATTATTTCAACACAACTGGATTCCTATCGGCTACGAATCACAGCTAAAGCAGACGGGAGACTTTTTTCGATTCACGCTGAATGAAATTGATTGCATTGCCGTTCGCGACACTTCAAACGTTTCACGAGCTTTCCAAAACCTGTGCCGACACCGGGGAACACAGCTATGCACCGATCCCCAGGGACACGCAAACTCGGCCATGGCCTGCCCCTACCACGGGTGGAAATATGATTTCGAAGGATGCCTGATCGTCGCCCCCAACATGCAGGACGTCGACGGCTTTGACAAGGAAGAATTTGGCTTGGTGGAATACCCCATCAAGTCCTGGAACGGGTTATTGTTTGTTTCGCTGGACAACACGGCTGAACTGCCGGTTACAAAACTCGACCCGATTGCTCAGCTGTACGGATTGGCCCAGTACCAGCGAGAGGAAACTCTTTCCTACGATATCGAGGCAAACTGGAAACTGTTCTTTCAAAATTACAATGAATGTTATCACTGCCCGTCGGTACACCCCCAGCTAACCCCCTTTTCTAATTATCGGGAGTCGGAAAACGAATTTGAGCACGGTGAAGTGCTGGGTGGACCAATGAAAATCCGCGACAAGGTCGAGACGATTTCTGAGGATGGACTCGCTTGTGGAGCGATTCCCGCAGGATTGCCGAAAACGGAGCTCAAAAAAGCCAGGTATTTTTCGATCTTTCCCAATCTTTTTTTAAGCTTCTTCCCCGACTATGTAATGGTGCACCGACTGACACCCATTTCCAAGTCGCGAACCCGGATCGAATGCGATTTGCTGTTTCATCCTGA
>JAZABE010000331.1:0-1298 GCA_036137535.1 Planctomycetota bacterium
GGATTCATTCAGTCGAATTTGGAGACATCGATTTAGTGCAGAAACGGGCTGGTGATGAGAATGTTACGGCCAATGATCTCATTATTCAGTGTGTGTTTATCGCGATTGCGAAATGGAGGCGGGCCCATTCGTGGGGGTCGGATGAAGATTTGATACGGTTGATGGTGCCAATTAATCTGCGCACGATCTCCGATCGCTATCTTCCGGCTGCTAACCGTTCGAGTATTGTGACTTTGGATCGGCACCAGGCGAGGTGTACCGATGAGAAAGAGTTTTTGGACACGATTCGATTTCAGATGAATGTGATTAAGGCAAATGAGCTGGGGTTTACATTCTTGCATGTTCTGAATTTTTCACGGTGGCTTCCCCGGGGAATAGGGCGATTTGCTGATCCCAATCGAATCGGGTCGACTGTACTGGTGACCAATCTGGGAGAGCCCTTTAAACGGGTTAAAGTTCCGAAGGATCCGCAGGGTAAAGTGCTGGCGGGGAAATTGGTTCTTGACAGTATCGACTTGGTTGCTCCTTTGCGTCCAAACACTCAGGCAGCATTTGCGGTTTACCGCTATGCAGGCAAGGTTATGCTGTCGCTGACTTATGACAATCGGGTAATCTCGACCGAAAGCGCAAAAGCGCTTTCGGAGGCGGTTTGCCGAGAGTTCCGGAACAAGGTTGGCTTTGCTTGAGAGTTTTTCTTCGCACCCAGCGACTCCCCTCAGCTGGGAATGTCCTGGTATTGAACCCACTCTCCGTCTGCCGGAAATTGGCAGGCATCGCATTTTGCCGTTGACTGCTGATTGAACTCTCGGTAACGTCTCCCCGTTTCTGCACGATTTAGGTTCATGACGCGTGGGGAGTGCTCGTTTTTGCGAGTTTCTTGGAGAGTAAAATGACTTGCCAGAGTTTTGTTAAACCCCTTTGTTTACGCAGCTTACTGCTTGTGTTGCTGCTGTTGACCCATGCAGGGTGTAGTAGCCTCAAGTGGCGTGGGCAAAACCCGGAAAATTCAGCGGATTCTGCTTTTGATGGCACCCAGGATTACATCGGAGATATTACTTCGATGTGGGGATTGAGTTATGCCAAGGTGGAAGGCATTGCATTGGCAACGCAATTAAAAGGTACTGGTAGTGATCCTCGCCCTTCTGCTCAGAGAAAGTACCTGGTTTCGGAGATGCGAGCTCATGATGTTGCCAAGCCTAATGAAATCCTTGCTTCCGAGGATAACTCGCTGGTGCTGGTGCGAGGGTTTATGCCGCCTGGCATTCGTAAGGGTGATCGCTTTGATGTCGAAATCAGGA
>JAZABE010000332.1:0-2151 GCA_036137535.1 Planctomycetota bacterium
TTTCGACTTTCTTATGAATTGGCCAATCAACCCAACTCAACGGCCGTCGCCAACAAAGCCCTTTCCGGCCTGTTTGACGGCACCCTGGCCGATGCCGGGGCTGTGCTAATGTTACCCAAACCGAAAACCAGCGAACCCGATTTGCTCCAACCTGAGATTCTGGCTTCGCGATCAGACGGTCTTCCCAGTTATCAGACGATCTCCAAATTCCTCTCGACCACAGTTCTCCGGGAAGGGGAAGCGGTCCTGGCCCGGGACGTCCACGATGACAGCACGCTGGCGGTCCGCGACAGTCAGGGAATCATTCAGGCCACCAGTGTGATTTGCGCACCGATCCGGGTTCGCCGAAAAACCGTTGGCTTGCTGCACCTGTACACAACCGACCCCTCCCAAGTGCTCACTCCCGACGATCTCGAATTCACACTGGCGGTGGCCGAAAATGTTTCTCTGGCGTTGAAAACCATTAGCAAACAGCAAAAACTTGCCGAAGACCTCAAAACTCAAACCAAGGAACTCCAGCAACTCCGTGAACAACTTGGTGTCGAAAGCGAGATTGTTGGTAGCAGCCAAGCCATGATCAGCGTCCATCAACAAATCGCCCGGGCTGCACCCAGCAAAGCAACGGTTCTAATCCGAGGTGAATCCGGGGTCGGCAAAGAACTGGTCGCTCGATCCGTTCACTTTTCTTCGCCCCGAAACCAAGGGGCCTTTGTCTGCCTGAACTGTGCTGCCCTCTCCGAAACGCTATTGGAAAGCGAACTTTTCGGCCACGAAAAAGGGGCTTTCACCGGTGCTACCGACCGCAAAGTCGGCAAGTTTGAATCGGCGCACGAAGGAACCCTAATGCTTGATGAAATCGGTGAAATGAGCCCGTCCATCCAAGCCAAGTTTCTCCGCGTACTCGAAGGTCATCCCTTTGAGCGGGTGGGCGGCAATAAGTCCATCCAGGTAGACGTTCGTGTCATCGCCGCAACTAACCGTGACCTCGAAAAAGAGGTTCATAAAGGGAATTTTCGTCGGGACCTTTTCTTCAGGCTGCATGTCGTGGAAATCCACGTACCGCCGCTGCGAAAGCGGATCGATGACGTGGTTGAAATCGCGGAACATTTCTTAGAAAAATTTTCCACTGAAACCGGACGAAAAATTTCCGGTTTTTCACCCGCAGCAATCGCCGAGATGAGAAACTATCGCTGGCCCGGGAATGTCCGGGAACTCAAAAACGTGATCGAGCGAGGTGTCCTGTTGGCACACGGCAATTACATCGAACCGGAAGACCTTTCGCTTTCCAACTTGAGCACCGCCAGCGAATCCCAGGATCTGGTTCAACGTCGCTCGCTTGCGTTTCAGCCCAGGTCCCTGGCCGATGTTGAAAAGCAACACATTCTCACCACCTTGAAGGGAACCAACTGGAACAAAAGTCGCGCCGCAACCATCCTCGGGATCGAAAGGACCACGTTGGACCGGAAAATAAAGAGATACGAACTCAATGATCTCCGTCCCGAAAAGTAAGGCTCGGCAAAATCCAAAACACTGGTTCACTCCTCAACTTCAAATTCACAGGAATGGCTTAACTTGGAAAGTCCAAATTCTCGCGAAACGCAAGAATCTTTTGTGTCGAAACTTGCCGAATCCCTTCATCGTTATGGCACCTCCAGCCACGAACTGGAAGAAATCCTTCAAACCTGCTCGGATGCCCTGGGGCTGAATGCAGCTTTTTTCTCAACACCCACGGCGATTTTCATTTCTTTTCCCGAAAGTCCGGATAACCGGTCGATCCTCAAAAGGGTTTCTCCGGGAGAAATTGATCTCGAGAAACTAGTCGCGGTGGACAAAATTGTCACCCGATTTCTCCAACAGAAACAAACCCTCGAATCGGCCACCCAAGAACTGGAACAACTGGAAAATCGCCCGGCTTCCTTTCCAAGTTGGGTTTATGTTCTGGGATTTGGCGTTGCCAGTGGGACGGTGGTGGGCTTCCTGTTGGGCGGCCTTCGAGAAATCCTGGTCACGTCGATCATTGGCGTCCTGGTCGGTGCCCTTGAACAATTGGCCCGTCGGCACCCGGATTTTGGGAGAGCCTACTGTGCCATTGCTTCTTTTGCTGCCGCCTTCCTAGCGGTAGCTGCGTCCCGCTGCCTTCCCGGGCTCTCG
>JAZABE010000333.1:0-9015 GCA_036137535.1 Planctomycetota bacterium
CCAGGTCAAGCACCCCGTCGAGGTCAAGAACGACCAGGCTTTCCACAACATTCTTCAGTTGCCGAACATTTCCTTTCCACTCAAAATTAAACAACCACTTGGTCATGTCCGGTGAGAAATGTTTTACTTTTTTACCGTGTTTCGTTGCGGCTTGACTGCGAAAGTGATCTGCCAGTGGGACAATGTCGTCCTTGCGTTTGGAAAGTGGATCCAGGTGAACCGAGACAATTTTCAGACGAAAATACAAGTCGCTGCGGAAATTGCCCTTTTCAATTTCTTCTTCAAGGTTCTTGTTGGTTGCCGCAATGACTCGGACGTTAACGGACTTTGATTTGTTGTCACCGACTCGCGTGATTTCTCGTTCTTCCAAGACACGCAATAGTTTGATCTGGGTCGGCATCGGCATGTCACCGACTTCATCGAGGAAGAGAGTGCCTCCATTGGCGTATTCGAACTTGCCCTCGCGGTCGGTGATCGCATCCGTGAAGGCACCTTTGACATGTCCAAAGAGTTCGCTTTCAACCAATTGCTGAGATACGGCCGCGGTATTGATCGCGACAAAAGGTTTGTTTTTTCGCGGGCTGTTTTGGTGGATAGCCTGAGCGACAACATCTTTACCCGAACCTGTCTCGCCAGTGATGAGAACACCAGCATCCGTTGGTGCAATTCGTTTTAAGCGTTCAACAACGGCTTGCATGTTTTCGCTGGAATAAATTAGGTTTTCAAAACCAAATTTTTCGTCCAGCCGTCTGGAGAGTTCAACGTTCTTCAAGCGTAATTGGGAACTTTCGATTGCCTTAACGACAATTGCCTGTAGCCGTTTTGGAGTGATCGGCTTTTCAAGGAAATTGAATGCGCCCTCCTGCATTGCCTCTACTGCTTTGGGAACACTGGCGTGCCCAGTAACCAAGATAATCTCTGTTTCCGGCGAAACTTCCTTGGCGGTTTTAAGGATTTGCATGCCGTCGAGATCGTTCATCACGAGATCGGAAACGATGACGTGGTAAGAGCCTTGTTGAATCTTTTCAGCACCCTCGGGTCCAGAGGTTGCCATGTCTACGTTCAGGCCAATTCTTTCCAGGCTCTCGGCCATCACCTGGGCCAGCGGAGTTTCGTTGTCAACAACGAGTATTTTTATTGAATCAAAATTGTTTTCCGCTTCATTTTCCATGTCTTTATCTTACAGAAATTAGATGCCGTAATGAAGGAGTAATCCCGCGTGATGTTATGGAGAGAAAATGATGCCACTGAATCCTCTTTTTTGCGTCAAAGTGGCCCACGAGTTACCGGGTTCTATTTGGAGGATGTTTGAACTGGTTTCCCGACTCAGGTTTTTTTCCAGCCTCAAAACTTGGCTAGGAGATCGATTTTTTTGGTGTCCGGTTTTCCATCAAACGTGACAATGCGGAACCGTGAGTTGAACGTTTCATCCGGTTTAATGATAAATGGATCAAGAGCCATGGGCGCAAAACTGAAATAAGGCATGGAAGGGTGGAGGCGGACCGGTTGGGGAAACTTGTAATTAGAACGTTGCCCGATAACGGCGACTCCGCAATACTCGTTATCCACTTTGCCAGACATGGCTACCCAGGGTTCTCGTGATTGGTTTCCATTTTTTCTGGATTTTCCAGTGGCTGTTTGGAATTTGAAATTGGATTTGGCCGGCTGTCTCCACTGTTTTGCCCCACGGAAACCAAATGCTCCATAATGGTTTTTTTCGATTTTAATTGGCTGCCCCGTAACGTTCCTGATGTCAATGTTCAGGTCGATGACGTAACATTCTAGGTATTGAAACGGTTTGATCGTCCAGGTTTCCCTGAAAATAGTTTTGTTGTCTTTTAAACGGTAATGAGTCTGGACCGTTTTGAGACTAGATTGTGCTGGGGTTGTGATTATTTTTTCGTGCTTGATGTTTGCCGTTTTTCGATGTTGATTCCAAAAGTCGAGCGTTTCGCCATCGAACTTGGCCTTAACAAAGGCAAAGAAAATTCCGTGTTGATGGGCGTGATCTTCGGAGAAATCATCGGTAATGATTTTGCCCCCGGGAGAATACAACGGATGAATGTGTCCGCTGCGGCGGTATAACGGGTCGATTCCGGCAGGAGGGGAGATCACTGCGTAATTGTAGACCAGCATCGGTCTTTTCCCGGCAAGAAACGTAAGGTGAGATCCATCATCTTGCATCTGGATCCGCGGTTCATCGGCCAGGATAACGGTCCCGTACGCGATGCAAAAAATCCAGAGGAACATCCAAGCGTGCGTTTGATTCGGGCAGATTACTATTTTCACGGTCAATCGATTTGTTGGAGTCTTTGTTGATCAAGGAGGGGTGTAAGTGAACGTGTTCGGTGATTGCCACAATCAGCCTCTGGTTAGCACGACCGGTGGCCTTGCCTGGCTGCCGAGCAACAACTGGGTTCATTGATAAGACCCAAAGATAGCATAATTTTCAGGGAATCGGGCTGGAGGTACCCGGAGACGGGGTAACGACCTGGCAGCAGGCCAATTCGTTCCCGTCTGAATCACCGTTTGTTCCGGTTTGAACTCCCTAAGGTGAAGCCAACGGTGATGGAATTTAACTGTGATTTGCGATTGCTCGCAGCACGGCTTCGCCCATGGTGGAGGGGCTCTCGGCGACTTCAATATTCGCGTCTTCGAGCGCGGCTACTTTTTCGACAGCTGTTCCTTTCCCTCCGGAAATGATCGCCCCAGCATGTCCCATTCGTTTGCCCGGTGGTGCCGTTTGTCCCGCGATGAATGCCGCAACCGGTTTGCTGATGTGTTCCTTGACGTACGCTGCCGCTTCTTCTTCGGCGGTACCACCAATTTCACCAATCATGATGATCGCTTCGGTATCGTCGTCATCTTGAAACATCTTTAAGATATCGATGAACGAAGAACCGACGATTGGATCACCACCTAGCCCCACACAAGTTGTTTGCCCAAGCCCGGCTGTGGTCGTTTGCCAGACCGCTTCATACGTCAAGGTGCCGCTACGGCTCATGACGCCTACTTTGCCTTTTTTATGAATGTAGCCAGGCATGATCCCTATTTTGCATTCTTCTGATGTGATGATGCCTGGACAGTTGGGGCCAATTAAAACACAGTCGCTTGCCTTGACTTTTTCGTAGACAGGCACCATGTCCAAGACGGGAATGCCTTCGGTGATTGCGCAGATGACCTTAATCCCTGCGTCGATTGCCTCCAAAATAGAATCTGCAGCAAATGGTGGGGGTACAAAAATCATGGTCGCATCTGCACCAGTTTGTTCGACTGCTTCAAGGCAGGTGTCGAATACCGGTACACCTTCAGCGGTTTGCCCACCTTTTCCTGGCGTCACCCCACCGACAACCTGGGTGCCATATTCGATACAGTTGCGGGTATGAAATCCACCTGAACTTCCAGTGATACCTTGGCAGATGACCTTTGTCGATTGATTAACGAGAATGCTCATGTTGGTTCATTCAAAATTTTTTGTTATTTGTTTTGTCGATCTTTTAAGGAGCAATCGAAGCAACTACTTTTTTAGCCGCATCCGTTAAACCATCCGCAGTGACAATGTCTACATCACTTTCAGAGAGTATCTTTTTGCCTTCCTCAACTTCGGTACCCTCGAGGCGAACAACCAGAGGCACATTGAATCCGATGTTTTTGTAAGCAGTGATCAACGCTTCAGCGATAGTGGTGCATCTCATGATCCCACCAAAGATGTTGACGAGAACGGCTTTGACATTGGGGTCTGAGAGAATGATGCGAAAAGCTTCGGTGACTTGTTCGGCGTTGGCACCACCTCCGACATCCAAGAAATTGGCCGGTTCACCTCCGTGGAGCTTGATAATATCCATCGTGCTCATGGCAAGTCCTGCACCATTCACCAGGCAACCAATTTCGCCATCGAGCTTGACATAACTTAGATCAAAGGCGGCAGCTTTCACTTCCGATTCTTCTTCTTCAGACAGGTCGCGATATTCTTCAATATCTTTGTGACGGAAGAGTGCATTTTCATCAAAGCTCATCTTTGCATCCAGAGCGACCATGGCACCTTCACTTGTGATGACCAGCGGGTTAATTTCCGCCATCTCACAGTCGTATTTAGTGTAAACATCGCAGAGAGTCTTCATGAACTTGTCGGCGCTGCGGACGGTTTTGCCTTCAATGCCCAGTAGTTTGCAGAGTTTTCTGACCTGGTAACTTTGCAGTCCCGCGGCCGGATCAAAATGCTCTTTGAATATTTTTTCCGGAGTTTTTGAGGCAACTTCCTCAATTTCAACTCCCCCTTCAGAGGAAACCATTAAGACCGGTTTCTTTCGTTCTCGGTCTAGAACAATACCCAGGTAAAGTTCTCGGGCGATATCGCACCCGGCTTCGACGTAAACCTGGTTAACCGTTTTCCCCGATTGTCCCGTTTGTAGTGTAATCAGTGTTTTACCGAGCATTTCAGCCGCAGCAGCGTTGACCTCGTCAGCTGATTTGCAAACTTGGACTCCCCGTTGGTCGGGGTTTTCTTTGAATGTTCCTTTGCCGCGGCCACCGGCGTGAATTTGTGATTTGACGACGCAAATTGGGGTTCCTAGAGTTCCGTAGGCGGCGGCAGCTTCTTGGGGAGTTTTGGCGACAATCCCGTCTAACACGGCGACGCCCTCCTTGCGGAATATCTCTTTTCCCTGAAATTCGTGAATCTTCATTGGTTGTCTTGAGCTGGATAAAACTACAAAGGGCGAATTATAGATTTCCAAAGCAGCCATGCCAACCGGTTAGGATTTGTCAACACCGCGTCGCAGCACCTAGAGACGTTTGTTAACCTAGAGGAATCCCTATGCAATAAAAACAAATGTCGAAAAAACGCCAAGCAGAAATTCAGACCGACTTTCACAAAAATGGCCCGAGTAAAGGTTCATTGTCAGTCATATTCGCGACTGTGTTTATTGATTTGCTCGGTTTTGGCATGGTCCTGCCTATTTTGCCAATCTATGCGAAAGCTTTCGATTCAGACCCGGCGGGTTGGAAGCTTGGAATGCTGATGGCAATTTTTTCCATTATGCAGTTCTTTTTTGCACCGGTGTGGGGTTCCCTTTCGGATCGAATCGGTCGTCGTCCTGTGTTAATGATCGGATTGATGGGTTCCGTTATCTTTTACACTCTTTTTGGTATCGCGACGATTTGTCAAAGCTACTGGATGTTGTTCTGGACTCGTTTCGGTGCAGGTATTTTTGGGGCGACGATTCCAACGGCTCAAGCGTACATTGCTGATACCACAACCAAGGAGAATCGTGCAAAAGGTATGGCACTGATCGGAATGGCTTTTGGAATGGGTTTTACGTTCGGTCCGATCATTGGCTTTCTTGCAGTGATCAACGGGGATAATGTTCCTGGGCCTTTGCCTGGATTTTTGGCGGCTGGGCTTTCAGCGACTGCTTTCCTTTTTGCGATTTATAAATTACCTGAAAGTCGGCAAAAACATTCTGAATTCGAGACTAGGAAATTAATTGATGTCAGTGCACTTCGAGTTGCGATAAAAAACCGCTCAGTAGTCTTTGTTTTGGTGACAATTTTTGTTTGTGTTTTTTCCTTTTCCAAATTTGAGACTACGCTCTCTATCTTGATCGAAGAAAAATTTGAGTTTGACCTTTGGCTTGTTTGTTTGACTTTTGCCTTTATCGGTTTCACGTTGGCGGTTATCCAGGGAGGAATTGTCCGGCCACTGTCCCACAGAATATCGGAAACAGTCATGGCAACCGTGGGTGCTATTTTGGAGTGTGTCGGGTTCGGGATCGTTATGATTGCCATTCGTAACACTTCAGTGCTAACCTTGTTTGCGGCTTTGATCGTGATTGTAACCGGGTTTTCCTGCCTGCAACCTTCTCTCAACTCCTTGCTGTCGCGGCGCTCGGATCCAAAAAAACAGGGCTTGATCCTAGGGGTGGGACAGAGTGTGAATGCATTTGCACGGATTCTGGGTTCGGCAATTGGGATTCCCATTTTGATGTATGACCTGTTAGCACCTTACTTACTGTCATCGATTTTGATGGTGATTGGTGCCGTATTCATTTTTCTCGCAGTGGGGTCTGGCCAAGATTACTCAATTGAAAATGAAGGTGCGGTTGAAAATGAAGGTGCCGTTGAAAATAACGGTGCGGTTAAGCCTAGCCAGGAAGGGTTGTCTCATTCGGCTGAACCCGATAGGGAAACCCAGAACTCCGCACCATCAGGCGTGTCAAAAACAGATCAAAATGAATCAACGGCAGGATAGAGCTTAAGGGATATGGACCGAACCGAACGCAACCGAACCAAACAGCTGGATGGAGATCAATTGGTCCAGTTGCAATTGGAAAAGTTTAACGCGTTACTGCGCGCAATTCTTCCTAGCAACCAATTTTATGCTGAAAAACTGGCAGAGACTAAAACACGGATTACTTCCTTGGAAGAGCTGCAGAGCTTGCCCTTTACCTTCAAGGACGAACTGGTGGATTCAGGCTCGAATCAAGATTTCGCGTCCAATTTGACCTACCCGGTGGAGGACTATGTCCGCTTCCACCGTACCTCGGGAACGCAGGGTAGGCCGATGGTCGTCCTGGATACTCTGGACGATTGGCGTTGGTGGATCGAAACTTGGCAATACGTTTTGGATGCTGCCGAAATCGAGGCCGGTGAGACCGTGCTATTGGCTTTTTCGTTCGGGCCTTTTATTGGTTTCTGGTCTGCGTTTGATGCTTTGATTCATCGAAAGGCCCTAGTTGTTCCCAGTGGAGGTTTAAGCACGCTGGCAAGAATTGATTTGATGAGATCTACGCACGCATCTTCCTTGTTTTGCACACCCAGTTATGCCCTCCATATGGCGGAAGTGGCTCGCGAGAACCAGATCAATGTGGCAGAACTTCCGATTGAGACTGTTTTTGTTGCCGGGGAGCCCGGGGGATCGGTCCCCGAAATTCGACAGCAGATCGAATCGATTTGGGATGCTCAGGTTTTTGATCATAGTGGTGCCAGTGAAGTGGGCCCGTGGGGGTTTGCCGGGCAAAGTAATACTGGCTTACATATCATTGAAAGTGAATTTATTGCGGAGTTCTTATCTGTGGAAACCGGTAAGGAAGCGGCAGAAGGGGAACTGTCTGAGCTCGTACTGACTACGCTGGGAAGAACCGGAAGTCCAGTGATTCGATATCGGACGGGTGACTTGGTCAGGCCCTCCTGGAATTGCGATAGTGATTGCAAGTTTGTCTTTCTTGACGGTGGGGTCTTGGGACGCACCGATGACATGATGGTGATTCGGGGGATCAATATCTTTCCAACATCGATTGAACAGATCCTTCGGAGCTACCCAGAAATTGTCGAATATCGACTGACGGCAAGGAAAGAGGGTGCGATGGACAAGCTGCATATTGAAATTGAAGATCGACTTGAGCAGTCAGACCGAATTGAAAAAGCGATTAATGTTCGAATTGGCTTAAGAGTAAACGTCGATTGTGTGCCACTGGGTTCACTTCCGCGATTTGAAGGCAAAGGCAAGCGGTTTATTGACGAAAGATAAATCGAACTTCCGTCTAGGAATGAGTGATCATGATTTTGACCGACGAAATGATTCAACAGTTGCGAACGGAGTTTCCAGCGTTTGGAAGAAATGTTAATGGATTTCCTGTATCCTATTTTGACGGTCCAGCGGGGACTCAGGTGCCCCAGGCCGTTGTCCAGGCGATGAGCCATTACCTTTTTGACACGAACGCCAATCACAAGGGGCTTTTTCAAACTGCAGTCGAAAGTGACCAAATATTGGCTAGCGCGCACCAGGCGTTTGCTGATTTTCTGGGCGCCGATGATCCCACTGAAATTTCATTTGGGCAGAATATGACTTCGCTCACGTTGGCGTTTTCGCGGGCGATTTCCAAGGAATGGAAGGAAGGTGACGAGATCATTGTGACTCGGCTTGACCATGATGCCAATGTTACCCCCTGGGTTCTGGCGGCCAAGGACCAGGGAGTCAAAGTTAATTACGTAGAATTTAACCTCGATGATTTCAAGCTTGACCTTCAGCAGTTGGAATCCTATTTGAACGCAAAAACAAGATTGATTGCTGTGGGATGTGCATCGAATGCTTCGGGTGGAATTAATCCGGTGTCCCAGATTTGTGAGATGGCCCATTCGGCGGGTGCCCTTTGTTACGTGGATGCGGTCCACTATGCTCCACACCGGCTCATTGATGTGAAAAAATTGGGGTGTGATTTTCTGGTTTGTTCGGCTTACAAATTTTTTGGTCCCCATACCGGGATTTTTTGGGGAAAACGGGAATTGATGGAGCGAATCGAGGCCTATAAGGTTCGCCCGTCACCGGGAGGGTTACCCGGAAAATGGATGACCGGGACTCAAAGTCATGAATCCATTTCAGGAAGCATGGCAGCCGTTGACTACATTGCAGGAATTGGACGGAATGTTACCGGCCAACAAGAGTTGTCGAGGCGGGAAGCATTGTTTGCGGCATTCAATGCGATCGAGAGTTACGAACAGGTATTGTCTGATGAGCTTCTCAGGGGATTTGCGACCGTACCAGGAATCCAGGTTTACGGGATTAGAGAGCCGGGACGCGGTGCAGAAAGAGTTTCCACCTTTTCGGTGACTCTAGATGGCATGGAGACAATCAATTTTGCTCGCCAGCTTTGTGAAAGAGGACACTTCGTTTGGCATGGAAATTACTATGCTCTGCAGTTTTCCGAAACACTAGGATTGGAGCCGGAGGGAATGGTTCGTATTGGAACCCTTCACTACAATACCGCTGGTGAAGTCGAGCGATTGTTGCAGGATATTCACGTCATTGCGTCTTCCAAATTGGCTTAAAAAGGAAATGAAATGAAAAAACGGCAGCTGGGAAATTCTGGGCTGAAATTGACGACCCTCGGGATTGGAACGTGGGCGATCGGTGGTGGTGATTGGAATTTTGGATGGGGAGCTCAGGATCAACAATCGGCGATTGCGGGAGTTGTGCGAGGGATTGAACTGGGAATCAACTGGATTGATACCGCTGCC
>JAZABE010000334.1:0-4678 GCA_036137535.1 Planctomycetota bacterium
TTTTAATTGCCTCCCACGATCCGTCAATCGTAAATCAGACCACCCGTATTTACGAACTTGAAAACCGATCCTGATCAGATCCCCCCAGCTGCACTTAACTTGTTGCGACGACAAACCGAAATTACAATCTTGGAAACCGCTAATCTCCCGCAGGATGACTGACGTGTCTATTTTTAACCGTTGTGAATTTGAATCTCGCCAGTTTCGGCTAAAACGGCGATGCCAGGGTGAGATCTCTCTGATCGTCCTGTTGGGCATCATCACTTTAGTCGGGGTGGGGTTGCTTTTCTACTTGATGCTTCGGCTCCGACCAGAAGCTAAGAGAGATTCCACGGATCAACAGTCAGTTACGATTTACTGCGCTGCCGGCATTGCCAAACCCGTTCAACAGGTCCTCGAGCGCTACAACCGTGAATTTGGAACCCACCTAAAGATCTCCCGCACCGGGGGCTCCGGCCAACTTGCCGGTCAAATCAAAACCGAGTTCGAAACCGGAGTTCAAAACGGGGCGGAATTGTACATCACTGCAGATCAATTCTTACTCGACAAAGCCAAAAAAGAAGGAATCGTTGAAGAACAATTCCAGTTGGCCGTTCAACGCCCGGTGATTGCCGTTCGCTCAGACAGCGGAGTTAAAATATCGGACTTTCAGAGCTTGGCCAAATCAACAGATCTCAGGTTTGGAATCACTTCTCAACGAGCAGCCGTTGGCAAACTCGTCCGAAAAATCGCGGAACGCGAAGACTTTCTCTCTGCGTTGGAAATGAACAAAGTCACCGATTTTGAAAACGTCATGACACTGGCGCAAGCGTTAGTCACCCAAAGCATCGATGCGGCTCTTGTCTGGGATACCACTGTCGCCCAAGTCAACCAAAACGCAAAGACCGGGGACACCTTGTCGATTTGTTGCCCCGCTGATTCCCAGGATTCGTTTAAAAGCAATATTGCTATTGGAGTGGTCACGACCGCCCGCAACCCCACCATGTGTCTGAAACTGGCTCGCTACCTGACTAGCCCAGAAAACGGACAATCCAGCTTTGAGCAATTTGGGTTTACTTTTCTGGCTGGGGACACTTGGCAGGAAGTCCCCGAAATCCACCTTTTTTGTGGCTCCATGTTCACACCGGTCATCGAAGAATCCGTTCGGGAATTTGCCCAACGCGAAGGCATTAACCTGTACCCCAAATGGGAAGGCTGTGGAAAGCTGGTAACCCGCATGCAGACTTCAACCGGACAATCAAAATTCCCGGATGCCTATTTTGCTTGCGATGAGATGTTTCTAGAAAAAGTCAAAGAACATTTCCAGAAACCAACCACGGTCACCAAAAACCAGATTGTAATTGCAGTCCAAAAACACAAAGATCTGAAAATCTCCAGTCCTTCAGACCTGCTCAAACCCGGCCTGCGAGTGGGAATCTGCGATCCTCAACAATCGGCACTCGGATTGCTGACTCGGCTGATGCTGGAACAAAAACCTTACCAAGGGTTTTACGCAAAACTATCCCAAAAATCGGCAGTCACCGTAGACGTGGGTCCCACGCTGATCAGCCAACTCTTGGCAGGCGGGCTCGATGCCGCCATTGTCTATCGTTCCAACATCCAAGCCGACCCAAAAGCACTTTCCCAAATTGCCGTCCTTGAGTTCGACTCAAATGCAAAACATTCACTAGCAACACAACCTTGGGCGATCTCACGGTCTACCCCTTATCCCGAACTGATGAACCGGATGTTTACCTGGATCCAACAAGAACAGATCAAAAAACGATTTGAAAAATTTGGATTCAAATTGGTGCAACCGGAGGTTAATTGAATTGAATCCCGTCTTTACAATAAACTTCCTGATCTCAGCTCATCCAGTGTGAAACGCCAGTGTCTCCAACACCTGAAAACCAATTGCCAAAAGCGAAGCAATCACACAGCTCACTTTCAAACTGGTTCTTCTGGACATGGATGTGCGCCTTAGGTGGATTTTACCTGGCGCTGATTCTCTCGATGCTCCTGGTAGATTTTCAATTCGCCAATGCCTCTGACATTTTAGAATCGCTAAAGGATGAACGTGTCCAATTCTCAATTGGGTTAAGCCTCCTGAGTTGCACCATCTCCGGGATCGTTTCCATCTGGATCGCGATCCCGACCGGTTTTGTATTAGCCCGCTTCGACAATGCTTCGATCACTAGTCGATACAGAAACCGTCCCATCACCAAAAAAACCTTGCTACTGGGAAGGTACCTTGTCGACACCTTGCTTGACATTCCAATTGTATTACCCCCCTTGGTGATCGGCATTAGCCTATTGGTTCTGTTCCAAACGTCCTGGGGTCGGATGGTCGATGACGCCGCTCGTTCGTTTTTTTCAGCGATTGGATTCCCTGGCATCCGCGGAATCACCTATGAAATCCCGGCGATCATCTTGGCACAAGTGACCGTCGGTGCCGCGTTTGCCATCCGGACCATGCGGGATACCTTTGAACAAATCGATCCTCGGCCCGAGCAGGTAGCCTTGACCCTGGGAGCGAGCCCGGCTCAATCTTTCTCCCGGGTCGCATTGCCCCAAGCTTGGCGAGGAGGTGTTGCCGCCTTCACCTTGGCTTGGGCAAGGTCTCTTGGTGAATTCGGCCCGATCTTAATTTTTGCCGGCACGGCCCGAATGAAAACCGAGGTCCTTTCCACAACTGTCTACCTGAATTTTCAATTTGGAAACCTCAGGGGTGCGGTGGTAGCCTCCTTGATCTTGGTCATCATTGCTGTCTCTGTATTAATCGTCACTCGGATGCTGACACTGGGTGGGCAACTGGGAAGGAGAACGGCGTCATGATCGAATTGCAAAACCTTTCCATTGCCCAAGGACGGTTCTCGTTAACCAACATCAATCTGAAAATTGATCAAGGAGATTACGCAATCCTCATGGGTGAAACTGGCTGCGGAAAAACAACCTTGATTGAGTCCATTTGTGGACTCAGACCTCTTGATCAGGGAAAAATCATTCTGGGGGGTCGCGATGTCACCCAGCTACCGACGGCGGCAAGGCACATCGGTTACGTTCCCCAGGATGCAAGCCTTTTCCCCACCATGCGAGTGGACCACCAAATCCTGTTTGGCCTTGAAGTTCGCCACGTCGACCAATCCACCCGCCTTGCGCGACTCAATGAACTTGCAGATAAACTGTCCATCCAAAAAATACTGAAGCGTTACCCCAACCGATTGTCTGGAGGTGAAAGACAACGAGTTGCTTTAGCAAGGGCTATTGCATTCCGTCCACAACTTCTCTGCCTGGATGAACCTCTCAGCGCGATCGACGGAAAAACCCATGCTCAACTTCTAGATCTCTTACGTTCCATTCACGAATCAGAATCCGTGACCATACTTCACATTACCCACAATTTGAATGAAGCCCGGGAACTCGGAACAGTTCGATTCCGGTTTGAATCGGGCTCCATTCAATTAAGCCAGGAAAACTGAATGGAACCTCGATTACCCAAACCGCCTGCCGAAACGCTTTCCCCTGAAGAGCAGCAAACCTACCAGTGGCAAATGTGGACCCAGGGTATCGGCGAGCAAGGTCAACGCCGACTGAAGAATAGCACGGTTTTAATTTCACGATGCGGTGGTCTGGGTAGCGTCGTCGCCTACGAGTTGGCCGCGGCAGGTGTCGGAAGACTTATCCTTGCCCACGGGGGGAATGTTAAACCATCCGACTTGAACCGACAGTTGTTAATGACCCACAGTTGGCTGGGCAAACCACGGGTTGAATCAGCGGAACGCCGCTTGAAAGAGCTGAACCCAAGGATTGATATCGTCAAAATCAACGCCAACCTGGACGACCGCCTCGCCAACCAGTGGGTGCCCCAGTCGGACGTTTGCGTGGGGGCAGCTCCTCTGTTCGAAGAACGATTTTCCATGAGTGATGCCTGTGTATTGCATCAACGCCCCCTGGTTGACTGTGCCATGTTCGACATGGAGGCCTCCGTCACGACTTACCCCCCGGGTGGCAACCCCTGCCTAAGGTGCGTGACTCCGGAAATCCCTGAATTTTGGAAGCGGGAATTCCCCGTCTTCGGTGCGACCTCGGGAACCGTGGGTTGCCTGGGCGCACTGGAGGCCATCAAGCTGATTACCGGCGTTGGAAAACCGTTATTTGACCGGACGCTTCGAATGGATTTGCGAGAGATGACTTTCAGAGAGTTTTCACTGGCAGGCGTTGAACGCTGCAGCCATTGTCAAGAAAAGCAAACCGTCGTTTAGCAACGTCGACAAGGCCTTCAATTCACCGTTGATAATAGAGACTGTTCTATGGCTTTCACTCCGCGTCCAGGCTCCGCGCACTGCGATCCTTGGCATCAGTCAGCCAAGCAACATCAGCACTATCATCCGCAAACCGTTTAACACCCACCTTTTTTACCAGCGAGTCCTGGACTTTTTTCAGAGGCGTGTAACGAGGGTGGTGTGAATCCTTGTAAGGGTTATTACTCGCGGCATTGTAACAACAAATCATTGACCAACGGGGTTGATCCGAGCGATTTTGGTCTGAACGATGAAGCAAATTACTATGAAAGAACACGGCATCACCGGGCTCCATTTCACAGTAAACCAGTTCAGATCTTTTCAAGATTTCCTCGACCCTTTCGCTATCGGCACCCGCCTGCTCCCCCGTGAGAACATGATCGATTCGGCCAAAACCA
>JAZABE010000335.1:0-1794 GCA_036137535.1 Planctomycetota bacterium
GTTTTGAGCTTTTTTGCATGGAAACCGATCATGAGCGCCCTGGACGATCGCGAAAAATCGGTCACCGAGAAGATTGACGCGACTGAGGCTAATTTAGCCAAGATGGAAAGCCTCAAAGGAGAGTACGAAGCGAAACTAGCTGCTGCAGCTGAAGAAGCTTCGCGTCTGGTCGCCGAAGCCAAGAAGGATGCACTGGCGGCCAAGGAAAAAATAGTGGCTGAAGCAACCGATGAAGCCAACAAGCAGCGGGAACGGGCCTTGGCCGACATTCAAAGTGCCAAGGACACTGCTGTTCGTGAGCTTGCTCAAAAATCGGTCGACTCTGCCGTGATGTTGGCAGGTGAAATGGTGCGAAAAGAAATTAACACCGACGTTCACAAGCAGTTGATCCAGGAATCCATCAACAAGTTTTCGGGTGCCAACTAAAGAAAGTTATCCAAGCGAACGATCCCATGTCCGAAAAAGATCAAGATCAAACTGAAGGATTCAATACCGACCAGCAACACATTGCTGGTGTGTATGCAAAGTCCCTGCTTGAAGCTGCGGAAAAATCTGGAACCACCGAAGAAGTTCTGGAGCAACTCGACTCGTTTGTCGGTGATGTCCTAGGTCGTATTGCGAAGCTGGGCGAGGCCCTTAATTCACCACTGGTGTCCGCAGAAGACAAAAGCCGGCTGATTGACTTGGGACTTTCTGGAAAAGCCAGCAAAACATTGATGCATTTCCTGAAAGTGTTGAACAACCACGGTCGACTGGATTGCCTTAAGGCAATCAATGTCCAGGCAAAGTCGTTGTTCAATGAGCTCAAAGGACGGGTCGAGGCTTTTGTGACCGTGGCAGATGAATTGCCCGCTGATCTTGAAGCTTCGGTTCAAGAAAATTTGAAATCAATGCTGGGTAAAGACGTCATTTTGACAATCAAAAAAGATCCCGAAATCATCGGCGGGATGATTGTCAAAGTCGGCGACACGGTTTACGACTCCAGCGTTGCCAATCAACTCACACAAATTCGTGAAACAACAATGAATCGAGCAATGCAAAAGGTTCGGGACTCGATCGAATCATTTGCGGTCGACGCATAAAACGATAGTTACTAAATCAAAATTGACAATATTGAAATCCTGAGAGGGATCAACAAATGGTAAAGTTCAACGCGGATGAGATTGCTTCAGTTATCACCAAAGAGATTGAGCAATTTGAAAGCCAAGTCGATGTTCGCGAGGTAGGGACCGTCCTGGAAGTCGGTGACGGTATCGCTCGGGTTCATGGTTTGACCAATGTGGCTGCTGGAGCGATGGTGGAATTCCCTGGCGGAATCATCGGACTGGCGTTTAACCTGGAAGAAACCAGTGTCGGTGTCATCATCCTGGGAGATTATCTAAAGATTAACGAGGGGGATGAAGTCAAAGCGCTTGGCAAGCTTCTTTCCGTTCCAGTTGGGGATGCCGTTACCGGCCGTGTCCTTGATCCGCTTGGAAACCCGCTCGATGGAAAAGGACCCGTCAATTCAACTGAGAGCCGGTTGGTAGAAACCATCGCTGCAGGTGTTTCCGAACGGAAACCGGTTCACGAACCCATGCAAACCGGGATCAAGGCTGTAGACTCAATGACCCCCATTGGGCGAGGCCAAAGGGAGTTGATCATTGGTGATCGAAAAACCGGTAAAACCGCAATTGCAATCGATGCGATCATCAACCAGAAAGAAACTGGCGTCAAATGTTTCTACGTCGCCGTAGGCCAAAAAGATGGTGCCGTTGCCGGTGTCATCAAAGCGCTTGAAGATGCCGGGGCTAT
>JAZABE010000336.1:0-2426 GCA_036137535.1 Planctomycetota bacterium
GTGATTCGCCAAATTTTCATTGGCTTCCTGGTAGAGATGACTCGATTGCAAGAGAGCCTTACTGGGAATGCAACCGACTCGTAAACAGGTACCTCCAAGTTGCTGATGTTCGTCGACACAAGCAACCTTCATCCCAAGCTGCGCAGCACGAAGGGCAGCAACGTATCCACCCGGACCAGCGCCCAGGACAACTAAGTCAAAATTAATCATTCAACGTCAAGCCAATAAATTTCAAGAAACTCTATCGTAGTTGAAACAAATTGATTTTAAACAACCCGCCGGTAACCGACAGGTGGCTAGTCATTTAAAGGAATCACGGTATCCCGATTCAGTCCATTGAAAAACGAGTCAACGTCATCGATCAGGTCGATTTCCGTTTTTTCCTTGGGTTGGGGTGCTTTCCAGGACGCCAAGTCGGGGCGGCGAACGTAGTCGCCGCGGCGATAAAGTGGGCCAATCGGTTCGTAATAACACTCTAAATGGGATTGCATCACCCACTGATCGGGTGAATGATCTTTGTTCCACTTCTGTGAATAATAAACCAAAAGTGCCTGATGAAATTTGTGGTGGCCGTCATGACGCAATAAAAATCGGTGAATTTTTTTCCACTGTGGAGAAACATCAGATTTTGACAGTTTATCTGGTCTTGATAGTCGGGCGGGCTGATCCCGTAGCAAATCGATCTCCGTCCCATCCTTCAGCATCCCGTTAAAGACAAACCACGGGTTGTTTCTCGGGGGATCGCCAAACATCTGGAAATTCTGAGCCACCATGGTTACCTGCCCCAGCTGAAAAAAGCTTTCCGGAAGATTGGGTCGCCACTTGGATTCACGAAGGATATACATCCCGTAGTAGTTCCAGATCACAATGTAAATCAAGAAAAAAACCGGCACAAACACCGAGATCACGCCTCTCCACCAAACTGGCTGCTCTGGGTAACTGCCTGTTTCTGGCTGGTTTGATTCCGGACCCTGGCGTGGATCAGGATCCGGTTTTTTTGAAAACGCAGTCCAGCAAATCCCGGGAACCAACGGTAGCCAGATGATCATTGAAACCACCCCAAAGTTACCAACGTCCAGCGCCAATTCAATTCCCACGTGCAATCCCCAGAAAATCAGAATCACAAGGATTCGAAACCGGTCCGTCCAAACGGGCAAGAACAATAAAAACGGCACCAATAGCTCTACTCCAAGGGTTCCATAAGCCATCGCTTTCAGCAGCCATGGGAAGTTCAAGATCCATTCCCCAAAAGGTCTAACATAGATTTCCAAACGCAACACGTACTCCATGGCAGTCCCATCCAGCCATGTTTCTGTCAACTTTGAAGCTCCGGCACACCAGTACACAAGACAAACCTGAAAGATCAAGCAGGCGGTTGCCGCAGTGGACAAAGTCTTCGAATCCATTCCGCGAACTCGCTCAGCGCCAGATCGCTGTTTCCACCAATCGTCGATCGACCAGATTTTTCCAAGAGGAATAAATAGAGACCAAAACAGCATAAGGCGGATCAAGGTGTCTCCACCGATCAGCACAAAGGGATTTCGCACATGAATTGAGACCACCAGCAGCCAACAAACCCACGTCGCGATTTTCGTGTAAAACCCTATGGCCAAACAAACCGCACTCGTTGCCAGCAGAAAAAAAATCCCCTGCTGAAACAGGATTGCGCCAGAAATCTGGTTAACCGAAAAACTGCAGGGTGATTCTGCCTTAGAAAATTCAGTATCGAAAAACCCCTGGTCTGAATAAAACAATTCGGCATAGGAAAAACGGTCGATGACGTCGTAAAAAACCGCCAATGCCAAAGCAATGCGAAAAATTGCCAGGGATCTCAAGTCACAGCCAAAAATTATTCGGACTCGTTCAATCATTGCTTTGGTCGATCTAACCGGTCAGAAAAATACAAAACCAGGTTTCCAAACCGGGGTAGTGTACGAATGGAATCCTCCCATGTCGTTGACCCGGAACAGGTGAGCAAAACGAATTGAACGGCAAACCTGGTTGGGATGGTCTTAACCATAATCTTCTCTCAAAAGAGCACCAACACGAATTCGGAAATTATCCCGAACAACTTTCACCGAATGACGATCCTCGATGGAATAAGCGACGAACTAACCGCTGTCTGAAGCTCTCCCGGAAATCACCAAGTGACGATCGACTAATGAAATTCTCGTCAACAATAACTGTCGCTGCACTTCTTTCGGCAGCTCCAATGCAGGACGCGTCAATCCCAGGGGTTGACCACCATCGTCAGTCCATGCAATGGGAATCCCAAATTTCGCAAAGACAACGGTAACTTGATCAACTGTCTTTTTCTTTGAAATCGGAACCCATCCCGCGTAAACTTTTTCGATTCTCAAGGCCAAGCTTTTTTCATCCTGCGTGATGAAGGGAACCACTTCAAGGCAAATCACGGCAGGAATTAC
>JAZABE010000337.1:0-2851 GCA_036137535.1 Planctomycetota bacterium
AACGTTTAGGTGAAGCAAGTTCGAGAAAACGTTTTCTCAAAATGAGTTTCACGAAATGGATTTATATTACGGAGGACGTAATCGTGGCCAAAAAGAAAACTGCTAAGAAAAAGGCAGCCAAGAAAAAGGCTCCTGCTAAAAAGGCAGCCAAGAAAAAAGCTCCTGCTAAGAAGAAGGCAGCCAAGAAGAAGGCTCCTGCTAAGAAGAAGGCAGCTAAGAAGAAGGCTCCTGCTAAGAAGAAGGCAGCTAAGAAGAAGCGATAGTTTAGCTTTTGCTTTGCATCCGCTAATTAGACGGGCTGAGGTGAGAACCATCAGCCTTTTTTTATGCGCCGATTGCAGTTGAAGGTCGATGTGCTTTGTTGACTCCTCAGCGGCTCTCGTTTTCCGGAAAGAATCAATCCTACTAAGGACGGCCGGGCAACTTAATCATTCACCGATCCCCAACCTCGGATGGCCGCAAATTCTACATTGGTAACGGCGAAACAATAAATAAAGCCCACAGGTCACCACGGTAAACAACAAGATGCTTTTTAGATCTTGGTTGAGAGCGGATTGCCTTTCAATCCGCCAGCAACAACGACAGTACAATTTCCTGTGCTTTGGCTTGCGACGCTTTTTCGTCGGCTCCATATCATTAAAGACAGGGTCCAGAACTTTCTCGCCCTCAGGCAGTTCTGGATTAACGTGTTGTTCGATTTCTTCTTCAGGTGATTTCAAGTTAGGAAGTTCATGCAAAAGTTTAGACATTCAGTAGCAACAGTCGTGGCGGCGGACTGGAAAATTTTCCAGTCGAATCCTTCCTGCTTAGCCCGCGTGGCAGGAGCGACCCTTTAAGAAATTTCGTAAGGATCAGCAAACGACGCCAAGCCTCCCAGGCCACCATCGACGGCCAAGTCCTCCGCGGTAATAAACGAGGCCCCTTCGCTGCAAAGCCAAAGTACGGCGTTAGCAATCTCAGTTGGCTGACCCAGCCGACCCAGTGGATGGCGGTTGGCAAGTTCAGTTTCGCCACCTTGTAATTCCAGGCTGGCTCTCACTAGGGGGGTATCAATTGCACCGGGTGAAACAGACACAATTCTGATTCCAAATCTTGCATATTCAACCGCCCACTGCTTGGCTTGCAAAAGATTTGCTGCCTTTGCGGGGCCATAAGCAGGGACTTCACGTGCGGTTCGATGGGCTTGGGCGCTGGCAAGATTCACGATGACGCCTGATCTTTGGGACTTCATCCGGGACACAACATGTTTTGCCATGAACGTGTAGCCGGAAATATTAACCTCAAGCATTTTGCTCCATAATTCTCCGTCGAGTTGGTCAAGCGGCACATACGAACTTACCGGTTGAATCACCGCATTGTTGACCAAAACATCTACCGCAGCATGCGATTCAATCACTTTTTCTACAGAAGATCTACAATTTTCTTCCGAACTGACATCGGTCTCGATAAATTGGATTGAACTGTTTTCCGGAGGCGGCTGGATGTCAAAAGCAATGACTTTCGCGCCGCTTTCAGCAAATGCCTGACAAACTGCCAGGCCAATCCCACTTGAGCCCCCAGTGACGACAACCACCCGTCCCGTATTCTCAAACTGAACTTTTCCGATCGGCCTTCCGCTCATCAGTCCCTCATTTACTGTGCCTATTTGGCATTCTATTGTGAAAGAAAAAAAGACACTGATAATATAGTAACCGTTTCCCGATCAAAACATCCGGGAGCCCAACTCAACAGCTTGCCTCTAAATCATCCGTCCAACACGGCACCTCTTCAATAATTCAATTCACCATGACCCTAAAAAAACTGTTCCTGACTGGGTTTTTCTTGCTTGCTTGGCTCCTGTTGCCTGAACTGCTGTTAGGCCAAATAACGGGTCCGACTCTGTCCGTCGATTTCAACCGTGACATCCGACCCATACTCTCAGACCGATGTTTCAAATGCCATGGTCCTGACCAGAACTCTAGGGTCTCTGAACTGCGGCTGGATGATCCAAAATTTTCACGTCCCGTTTTGGAAGGCAAAACCCTTAAGGACATCGAATTCTGGAGACGCATTACCTCTGAAGATGAGGATGAAATGATGCCGCCCCCTTCTTCAAAGCTCGCATTAAATCCAAAAGAAAAAGAAAAATTGAAAACTTGGATCCAATCCGGTTCCCAATATGCAGCTCACTGGTCATTTGTGCGGCCAATAAAATCACCCTTACCCAAAATTCTCCAGACCAAGTGGCCAAAAAACGAAATCGATTTTTTTGTGATTTCAAAACTGGAATCGCTCGGCCTAGTACCGACAGTTCCGGCGCCACGAAAACGTTTGATTCGGCGAGTGACTTTTGACCTGACCGGCCTTCCTCCGACCCCGGAAGAAATCCAAAGTTTTGTAGAAGACGACTCACCCCAAGCTTTTGAAAAAGTCGTGGACCGCTTACTGCAACAAAACTCTTACGGCGAGCGAATGACTACCGAATGGCTGGATGTCGCTCGATATTCTGATTCCTTTGGCTACCAGGTCGATCGTGGTCGGCATGTCTGGCCTTGGCGTGATTGGGTGATTAATGCTTTCAATGAAAACAAGCCATACAGCCAATTTGTCACCGAGCAATTGGCCGGTGACCTGTTACCGAATGCGACGGATGATCAGGTTCTCGCCTCCGCATTCAACCGACTGCATCCGCAGAAAGTCGAAGGGGGAAGTACTCCCGAAGAATTTCGGGTGGAATACGTGGCAGATCGAACCCATACATTTGCAACGGCTTTTCTTGGGTTAACCTTGGAGTGTGCCCGTTGCCACGACCACAAATACGATCCAATCTCTCAAAAAGAGTACTACCAGCTCTTTGCTTTTTTTAACAATA
>JAZABE010000338.1:0-4373 GCA_036137535.1 Planctomycetota bacterium
TTACTGTGCATTCTGGAAGTAAAAAAAGGCCAAGAAGTCGAAAACGTCAAAAATGTTTTCTTGGAAACAATCCAAGCCGTTGGACAAACGGGTATTAGCGATACCGAAGTCAAGCGGGCTGTGACCGAGTACTTGAAAAATCGCGAAAACCTCTTGGCCAATTCGGAACGGCTTGCAATTCAACTCACTGAATGGGCCGCCTATGGTGATTGGCGTCTATTCTTTTTACACCGGGATCGTCTGGAAAAGGTGACCGCCGCGGATGTTCAGCGGGTGGCGCGGACTTACCTGAAAACCAGCAACCGAACCGTCGGCGAATTTGTACCCACCAAACAGCCAGATCGAACGCAGGTTCCCGCAACACCGTCCGTCGCAGATCTCGTCAAAAACTACAAGGGTCGCGCCAAGATCGAGGACGGCGAACTGTTTGACCCGACTCCTGCCAACCTCTCAAACCGATTGGTTCAAGGTAAATTATCGACCGGCATCAAATACGCGTTGCTCCCCAAAAAGACCCGTTTAAACCGGGTTTTCATGAAACTGACACTGCGGTATTGCAACGAGGAAACGTTGACCCCCGAAACGGTCAATGATGCAGCAGACTTACTTACATCACTTTGGCCACGAGGCACCAATTCCATCCCGTTCCAGGAACTTCAAGATAAAATCAATAATTTGAAAGCCAGTATCACCGCCAGCGGGTCGGCTGGAAGTGTCACGTTTGATGTTTCAGCTCGCAAGGAAACCTTTGCAGAAGTACTTCAGCTCCTCAAAGAAATCCTGAGGGATCCGCTGCTTCCCGACGATGAATTCAAGGTTCTCAAAACCCAGAATCTGGCTCAGTACGAGAGCTTTAGATCCAACCCCCAATACCTCGGCCAGATGGCTCTGATCCGTCGGATGCAAAACCATCCCAAGGGTAACATTCGATACGTCCCTACCATTGAAGAATCCATCAAGAGAATCGAATCAGTCACCGTAAAAGACGTCCGCAGCTTGTATGAAAAATTCCTTGGTGGAACTGTCGGGGAACTTACAATCGTTGGCGCATTTGATGCAGACCAGTCGTTAGGGCTGATTGAAAATGCTCTCGTAGGATGGAAAAGTGCGATCCCGTACGATCGAATCCAGGACAGTTATCAACAGTCCAAAAAAGAAGTAATTTCTATTAATACACCCGACAAGAAAATGGCAGTTTTCTATGCGGGAACCAATATTGAAATTCGTGATGACGATCCAGACTGGGAAGCAATGTTTATCGGCAACAATATCCTAGGAGGAGGCGCGCTGGCGAATCGACTGGGTGAACGAGTCCGCCAAAAAGAGGGTTTGTCCTATGGAATTGGGTCGAGATTCCAGGCGGGTTCACTGGACAAAACCGGGTCTTTCATGACACAGGCGATTACCAATCCCAAAAATCGCGATCGGCTCGTGGAGGTGATTAACGAAGAATATGAAAAAATCACCAAGGCTGGCGTTAGCCCGGATGAACTCGAAAAAGCCAAAGCAAGTTACATCAAGCAACTGAATGGAATCCTTGGCAAGGAAGCACAGTTATTGGGCATTCTCCACCGTTTTCGCCGACTGGATCGAGACCCAAATTTCCTCGCCCGAAGATTTGTCAATGTGTCAAAATTAACCAAAAAAGACGTTGATCAGGCAATCCGAAGAATGGTCGATCTGAACCACCTAATCATCGTCACCGCTGGAGATTTTGAAGGGGTCGATCAAAACGGCAGCAACGAATAGCTCATCCACAGGTTCGGGATGCAATCGGTTGGTTTCCCTGTTGAAAAATCGCCTCGCGGGCAGGAGCTGATAAACCGTGCTCTTGGTTGATCCCACGGGTCAGGATTGCGATCGATTCCTAGGCGGTCCTCGGTCCCTTTGAGAGAATCAGCGAATTAACGGGCTCCGGTTGAACCTGTTCACTCCGTTGGCTGGCTGCTCTTGCGCGAATCCCAGAAGCCCCAACTTCGGGCAAGCGCCGTCCCGGTCAACATGCAACCGAACGTATACATTGCCGGGGCAATGGCAATTTCAGGACGATGAACAAAAAGCACGGCCGCGAGCGTTGCCCCCAGGCCGGCATTCTGCATCCCAATCTCTAGGGTCAGGGCCCGCTTCAGCGGTTCTGCAAGGCGGAGAGCCCATCCCGAAACATAACCCACGGCATACCCCAGCAAATTCAGAACCAACAGTACCCCAAGCAGGTCAACTCGAAAACGGGAAAGGGGTTCGCGGTTATTGGCAACAACTACCGCAATAATCCAGAGAATGGATACATTGGCAATCAATAAACCCCAGGCTTCTGAGCGACGCTGGCTAGTTTTAAGCCAACGATTGACCAGATGGCCTGAAAGCACGGGCAGCACGACCGTCAGCAACAATTGGAGACTGACTTTTCCTGCGTCTATCGTCACTTCTGCTCCATTGAGTGCCAGCTTCATCACCCAGGGAACCACAATGGGTGAAAGCAGTGTAGCCATCGTCGTCAAGCTGACCGAAAAACTCACATTCCCCCTAGCATTAAGCGTCAATACATTAGATGCCATAGCGCCGGGAACACACCCGACCATGACCACGCCTATCAAGTAATCCCCCTTGAGCCCAAATGCATGAGCCAAGCCAAACGCCAACAGTGGCATCGTGATGTACTGGATAGCGGTGCCGATCAGGACCAATCTCCAGGCTGCTTTAAGTTGGTTGACTTCTTCCCGAGGCAACATCCAACCGATCGCAAACATCGTGAGTGCGATCAGATAGGAAAGAACAGGCAGGGTTGCTTTAAACGGATCCAAACCTGGAACCCAATTTGGCCAGCAGAAAGCAATCAGGGACGACCCACACAAACCAATTAATAACTGTCGCCGAAGCATTGGGACTCTCGCGCAAAACAAAAGCGAGCAAGCCGACAGCTCACTCGCGGATTAATCAGGCCAATCAACACCTTTGCTGGGCGTTTCCAGTTGTCCTAGTTTCCTTCGTCAAAGGCCGCGTCGAAGGCTCTTTCACTGGGTGAAAAATCCAAGTTTTTGGTAAAAGCACAGGCTTCCCGGGCACCAAATTCCCTGTCCATCCCGGAATCCTCCCATTCGATAGAAAGAGGTCCCTGGTAGTTGATTTCATTGAGGGCACGCACGATCTCCTCAAAATTGACACCCCCACGACCGGGCGAACGGAAGTCCCAACCCCTGCGGGCATCCCCGAAATTCAGGTGACTGCTGAGGATTCCGCTTTTCCCGTTCAAGGTTTGGATCGCATCCTTAATGTGGCAATGGTAAATTCTGTCAGGGAAAGCTCGAATGAATTCAACCGGGTCTACTCCCTGCCAGATCAAATGGCTGGGATCAAAATTGAAGCCAAATTCTTCCCGGTGCCCCAAAGCCTCGAGGGCTCGTTCAGCAGAATAGATGTCAAATGCAATTTCAGTCGGGTGCACTTCAAGCGCAAACTTGATTCCGCATTCAGCAAAAACATCGAGAATCGGATTAAACCGTTCAGCCAACAGCTCATATCCGGCATCCACCATTGCTGGAGAAACCGGGGGAAACGAATAGAGGAGGTGCCAAATACTGGAACCTGTGAATCCATTGACAACACTCACACCAAATTTTTGTGCGGCCCGCGCCGTATCTTTCAGCTCTTCAATCGCACGTTCATTGACACCTTCGGGGTTGCCATCTCCCCAGACATGGGGTGGCAGGATTAATTCATGTCGCTCATCGATATGGTCCAGCACAGCCTGCCCCACCAAGTGGGCACTGATCGCGTGGCACTCCAGCCCATGCTTGTCCAGAAGATCATGTTTGGCCTGACAATAACCGTCATCCGAAACTGCTTTGTCAACTTCAAAATGGTCCCCCCAGCAGGCCAGTTCGATTCCGTCGTAACCAAATTCCATGGTCATTTCGGCCATTTTTTCGATTGGCAAATCTGCCCATTGGCCAGTAAATAAAGTGACCGGACGCGCCATGATTTTACTCCAAATGTAAGTTCTAATAATTGACTTTTGATAGAACGCGCCATTGTTACACACAATACAGGTGGCGACTAGCACCAAAAACAAGCCCTCCAAAAGATGATAAAACCCCACCAAACAATTTGGGAAAAGTTTAACGATCCTACGCAAAGCGACGAAATAATGAATAAGGCCATATTTCGATTTTCTAAGTGAACAGCCAATAATCAGGTAAAGAAACAGCATGTCGGAATACGTTCTCAAAATTGAAGGCGGAACGGTCTACGATCCCCTCCACAACGTAAACGGACAGATTGCTGATATTTGGATTCGGGACGGGAAAATCATTCCCCCTATTTCCGACCCTAATTTCCGACCCTCGGAGACCATCAACGCCAAGGGATACGTGATC
>JAZABE010000339.1:0-6191 GCA_036137535.1 Planctomycetota bacterium
TGGTGATAGGCCTCCTTGATGAGCTCTTCACCACCGAAACACCGAACCAAGACAAGTAACGTGCTTTTGGGCAAATGAAAATTGGTCAGCAGAGTGTCTACCAGCTGAAATTGGTACGGCGGCTTGATAAATAAATCGGTATCTCCGCTCCAAGGTTCCAGGCCATCGAGCGGGCCAGCGGTTTCCAAAACTCTGACGGAAGTGGTCCCCACGGCGATGATCCTGCCGCCGTTGGCTTTGCAGCTTTTGATTCTGTCGACGGTGGTTTGATCTATTTGACCGCGTTCACAGTGCATCTGGTGGTCGCCCAGTTTTGAGACTTTGATTGGCCGGAACGTGCCAGCACCAACGTGCAAAGTAACAGATCCCACTCCAATCTGCGCCGCTTTGAGGCCCACAAGGAGTTCTTTGGTAAAGTGCAGTCCGGCAGTGGGAGCGGCGACCGCGCCGGCATGTTTGGCATAGACGGTCTGGTAGTTCTTAATGTCAGAGTCTTTCATCGCTCCGCCGCGGATATAGTGTGGCAGTGGGACTTGGCCGACTTTGCCCAGAAGTTCATGCCATTCGCCATCGATCAGTGGCTTGACTGCCCACTCGCCTTCATTCAAACGGGCGACCATTTCCATTTCAAAGGCTTCGATGCCCGTGCGGGTTTCAATGAGGATTTTTTCTCCCGGTTGGAGCTTGCCCCGAGTTTTGCAGAGAATTTTCCATATTCCCAGATCGTTTGCCTCTAAAAATAGACCGTGCCACCGGCCACCGGTCAGGGTGCGTTTGCCCACCAGCTTTGCGGGAACAACCCGCGAGTCATTAAAAATTAGGCAGTCATTGCGTGTTAGAAATTGTCCGAGTTCACGGAAATGTGAGTGTTCAATCGTCCCTGATTTTCGGTCCACCACCATCAGCCTTGAATCCGATCGGTTGGGTAGTGGATCCTGAGCTATCAGCTCCTTGGGAAGCTCGTAATCGTAGTCATCGATGGTCGGTTCAATGGGTGACAAGTTCGATTCCCTGAACAAATCAATAAGGAAGGTTCCCAGAAAGCGGGTCCAACATTCATAACAAAAAATGCCGTTACTGCCTACTTAACCGGAAAATCTGGTACAGAAATTGAGGCAGATCGAATCGGTGTATGCAAAAAGCTCAGAGGTCAAGTCGCCTTCGCCGGGCAAAAAAAAAGAAGGTAATTGTCTTCTCTGGACTTGTCTTAATCGGGATTTGTTGACAGCCGGGCTGGCGGTGGCTTGACAATCGCAGGCTCGTCGGGACGATGTTTCAGGACGAAATCGATCCCCGTTTAAGATTGTCAAGTAGATCCTGATGTTTTTGTTGGACTTTTGATAGCGAATAAACCGGTCGTAGGAACAACCGGCCAAAAGATTCATTTTTTGGGATTCACTTGGCTGATATTCATTATCGCTTACCTTTTCTTCCTGATTGGGTAGGTGTGATAGACTGCCAAAACGGAGCCGGCCACTGGTGGGTTTGATTACACGCGTGACCAGGTTGCTTGGTGTCCACACGAATGATGGTGGTCAATCGGTTGTTGTGTCGAAGCAACCGAACGGAAAAATTAGTTTTGAATTGATGTTGGTATTCATCGAAGAACAGCAGAATGGCAAAAAAAGAATCGTCATCGAGTAACCAGGCGTTGGTGATTGTCGAGTCCCCTGCAAAGGCTCGGACGATCGAAAAATATCTTGGTTCTGGCTACAAGGTTGAGGCAAGTATTGGGCATATTCGAGACCTGCCCAGTGGCAAGAAAGAAATGCCTGAAAAACTAAAACAAGAAGACTGGGCCAATCTGGGAGTCAATGTCGACGACGATTTTGAACCGGTTTATATAGTTCCTCCCGATAAAAAGAAACACGTCACCAAGCTGAAACAGTTGCTCAAGGCTTCCAATGAACTGTATCTGGCGACCGATGAAGACCGCGAGGGAGAAGCCATTAGTTGGCACCTTCAAGAGGTACTCAAGCCCAAAGTCCCTGTGAAGCGACTGGTATTCAATGAAATTACAAAAACGGCTATTCAAAAGGCACTTGAGAATACTCGTGAGATTGATGATGGCTTGGTTAAGGCGCAGGAGACTCGGCGGATTCTGGATCGGCTTTATGGATTCGAAATGTCCGCGTTTCTTTGGAAAAAAAGTCTCGGCAAAAGTGCCGGCCGCGTTCAGAGTGTGGCCGTGCGGCTCATCGTGCAACGTGAGCGCGAGCGCATGGCATTTGTCACGGCGACTTACTGGGACCTGATCGGACAATTTGCCAGCTTCAAAGATGAGGGTTTTGAAGCGAACCTGGTCTCGGTAGACGGAAAAAAAATCCCTTCGGGGAAAGATTTTGACTCGACTAATGGCCAGCTCAAAAATCCAGACCTACTGTTGCTCGATGAAAACGGCGCCCAAAAGCTGATTGAACGGATCCAGGCAGCGACCTTCAAAGTTGCAAAGCTCGAAGTCAAACCTTATTCCCGAAAACCGTACGCTCCCTTTACGACGAGTACGCTGCAACAGGAAGCCAACCGCAAACTGGGCTTTACGGCCAGGCGGGCCATGAGTGCTGCACAAAGCCTCTATCAAAACGGTTTCATTTCTTACATGCGGACGGACTCGACTACACTATCTAACGATGCCATTAATGCGACCCGCAGCCTGGTCAAGACCGAGTACGGAGGTGATTTTCTTCCCGATTCGCCCCGCGTATACGCTTCTAAAGTCAAAAATGCTCAAGAAGCACACGAAGCCATACGTCCTGCCATTCAAAATGATTCATTTCCACTTCCGCAGGACCTTAAGCCAAAACTGACATCCGATGAATACAAGGTTTTTGAGCTGATCTGGAAGCGGACCATTGCTTGCCAAATGGTCAACGCTCAGGGCCGAAATATTATTATAACACTGGAAGGTGATGGTGCCGTCTTTCAGGTTTCCGGCAAGACGATCGATTTTCCGGGGTTTCTCCGAGCCTATGTTGAAGGTTCCGACGATCCCAATGCCGAATTGGCGGACCAGGAGAAAATACTCCCTTCAGTTGAAGAAGGCGAGCAAGTGAAATGCAACGGCCTGACGGGCAAATCCCACACGACGCAACCCCCGGCCCGTTTTTCGGAAGCGGCGCTCACGCGAGAGCTGGAAGCACGGGGGATTGGCCGTCCCAGTACTTACGCTTCGATTATTGAAACGATTCAAAACAGGGAGTACATCTTCAAAAAAGGAAGCGCTTTGGTTCCTGCTTGGTCTGCCTTTGCCATGGTCCGAATGATGGAGGAGCATTTTGATAACCTGGTTGACTATGAGTTCACGGCGCAGATGGAAGACTCAATGGACGCGATCAGTCGCCGCGAATCCGACTGTGTCAAATACCTGAAAGAGTTCTACTTCGGTGAAGAGAACTTGGGACTCAAAAGAAAACTCGAAGAAAAAATTGGCGAAGTGGATGCCAAGGCGACATGCACTTTTCCCCTGGGACAACCGGATTTAGGGGCTCACCAGCAGGAAATTGCGGTTCGAGTTGGCCGCTATGGGCCATACCTGGAACAAGGTGAGCGCAAAGCGAGTATTCCGCCTGACTTGCCTCCGGATGAACTGAGTTTGGCTTTGGCGATCAAAATGCTCAACGATGCTGAGGTGGGGGATGAACCTCTTGGAATCGATCCGGAAACGAAGAAACCGATTTTTGTAAAGTCGGGTCGCTTTGGCCCCTACATTCAACTTGGCGAAGTTGAAGAGGATGACAAAGGAAAAAAAATCAAACCCAAGAATGCTTCGCTGCTCAAGGGAATGGAGCCGGCGGACGTGACTTTGGAAACCGCGGTCCAGTTGCTTTCGCTGCCGAGGAACCTAGGCGAACACCCTGAAATGAAAGAGCCGGTTGAGGCCTACAATGGTCGGTACGGGCCTTATGTCAAATGTGGGAGTGAAACCCGCAGCTTGCCCGAAGACATGTCACCGATCGAGATCAAAATGGAGCAGGCAATTGAACTGCTCAAGCAGCCGAAAACCCGAGGTCGGCGATCCGCCCCTAAAGAGCCGCTCAAGAAATTTGAGGTTTCTCCCGTTACTGAAAAAGAAGTTCGTGTTTTGGATGGTCGGTTCGGCGAGTATGTCACTGACGGGGTGACCAACGTAACGGTTCCCAAGACGATGACGATCGAAGAAATCACGTTTGAGCGGGCACTGGACATGTTGGCAGAGAAAGCTGCTAAAGGACCTCGCAAAAAGAAAAAAAGAACAACTAAAAAGAAAGCGGTCAAAAAGAAGGCCGCAAAAAAAACGACCAAGAAGAAAACCGCTAAGAAAAAGAGCGTCAAACCGAAGGGCAGCACTGAGGCAGAAAAAAAAGAAGACTCGGAATCACAGCCTTCCAGTTGAGGGCGGGATTCAAGAGTGATCTCGGTCGTTTAGCCGTCCAAGAAGTCTTTAGGCCGGACGACGTTTAAAAGCCGGGCAGGGGCCTGTTCCTGCCAGCTTGCCCCGCATGCCATGATGGCCACGGCTGCGGTGGGCATGGTGGCTTCTTGACCGGTTAGGTGTTCAATCAAGTGCTCGATGCCGGGATTGTGCCCAACCAGCATGATGATGTTTTGCCGGGTGCCCAGTTGGGCTAGAGCTGAACTGTAGTTTTCGGGACTCCCAAGGTATAGGGATTTCAGGAACACGGCCTCGACGGCTGCCTGCTGACGAGCCCAGGTTTGAACCATGAGTTCTGTCGTTTGTTGTGCCCGCTTGGCCGCTGAGGAGAGGATTAAGTCAGGGATCAGTTTTTTTTCGAAAAGCACGCGGGCCATCAACGGTGCCGCATTTCGGCCACGCCGGTTCAGAGGCCGATCAAAATCCACAAGATTTTCGTTTTTCCAGCTCGATTTTGCGTGCCGCATTGCCAGTAATCTGAGGCCGTTCATTCGGAAAATCCAATTGCGAGGTGAACTGTTCGAACTAAAACGTTCCTCGCTATGGTAACGGAATCGAATCGAGGTCAAAATAACGGTTTCAAGAACAAACTCGTTGTTCAAATTAGCCCCTAGACCACTGACAATCATGGAGATTCTATGAAAGCCCAAATCACGTTCTCGTTACTGTTTTTAGGGACGATTGCCATGGCATCGTCGAACGCGGACGATAAAAAATCGGCAACTTTTACCGATGCCAAGCAAGCCGGCAAGGACTACCAGGTTCAGGGAGAGTACCTTGCGGAGAATGCTGATTCGAAACTTGGAATCCAGGTGATCGCGTTGGGCGATCGCAAATTTAGTTTCGTCGCTTACTTGGGTGGACTGCCTGGCGCCGGTTGGTCGCGTGGCATGGAGACGATCAAGGGAAAAGGGGGCCTCAAAGACGGCAAGTTGATCTTTAGAGCCGATGACCCAGAGCACCAAGGACAAGGCGTTTGGGAAGCGGGAAAGATTACTGTCACAGATGCTGATGGTCAAGGATTCATTGCCAAAAAAGTGCACCGAAAAAGCGAGACCTTGGGCGCAAAACCCCCTCAGGGAGCAGTTGTTCTTTTTGATGGTTCTAGCGCGGGGACTTTTGAGAAAGGAAAGCTGATTGAGAAAAACCTCTTGGGAGCCACGAGTTGTACCAGCAAAGAAAAATTAGCAGACCATGTCTTGCACGTTGAATTCCGGACACCATTTATGCCCAAGGCCCGGGGACAGGGCCGCGGCAACAGTGGATGTTATATTCAAAGCCGCTACGAATGCCAGGTTTTGGATAGTTTTGGGTTGGAGGGTAAGGATAATGAGTGCGGTGGAATCTACCAAGTGAGCAAGCCCGCCGTGAACATGTGCCTTCCCCCGCTTGCCTGGCAGACCTATGACATAGAGTTTACAGCTGCCCGCTATGAAGGTGGTAAAAAAACAAAAAATGCTCGTGTGACCATCAGGCACAATGGTGTTGTGATCCACGACGATCTCGAATTGCCAAAGGAAACACCTGGTTGTAAGCGGGAAGGACCCGAGTCACTGGGTGTCTTTTTCCAGGACCATGGAAATCCGGTCGCGTTTCGCAATATTTGGGCGGTCAAAAAGTAATCGCGGTTGGCATCAGCCGATTGAAATGCAAAGAAAAAGCCGGTCGAATAGACCGGTTTTTTTGTTTTGATTTTGGGCCCGCTTTTGTAGAAAGTGAAGCGAGTGTTTTTTGAACCGGTCAAACATTTTCGTTTGAAAGGCCATTTGCCAGAGTTGGC
>JAZABE010000340.1:0-3208 GCA_036137535.1 Planctomycetota bacterium
CGCTTCGCAGTGGAAAAGGTTGGTTATACGAGGGAGGCATTCGCGAACCTATGATTGTCCGGGTCCCGGGCGTTGGCAAACCCGGATCCACTTGTCAGCAACCGGTGGTGAGTATGGATTTTTTTCCCACCATGCTGGAATTGGCCGGGCTCGACCTGGATGAAAATCTGCACGCCGACGGCGAAAGCTTGCTGCCTTTATTAAAAGGCCAACGGGGATTAAAGGCGTCGAGAGATTTCTATTGGCATTATCCTCATTACCACGGTTCTTCCTGGAAACCGGGGGCAGCGATCCGTTCCCGAAACATGAAATTAATTGAGTTTTATCATGAAAACGACGTGGAACTTTACGACCTCGCCGCTGATCCTGCCGAAACCAAAGATTTAAGCCGGGCTCAACCCCAAATCGTCAAGGAACTCAGAAATAAACTAAGCGGGTGGCAACAGGAAATGAACGCGAAAATGCCGAGGCCAAAATAATCGCTGATGAGTTGGTCGGTTCCATCTTAAATTGAGGCAAGCTCAGGATTTAAGCTTTTGTCCAACGCAGATCGCCGTTATCATTTTTGTTTTTGATCTTGGGTCAACACGTGGGAGAAATTTGTGAGAAAATCAATTGTTGCCGGTAACTGGAAAATGAACTTGGATCAATCAAGTGCAACGGAACTGACCCAAGAATTATTGGCAAAAGACCTGGATGATGCAGTCGATGTTGCGGTTTGTCCTCCCTATGTTTATGCGGCGAGTGTCGGTGAACAGGTTTCAAAATCAGTGATCGGTTTAGGCTGCCAGGATGCCTATTTTGAAACCAGCGGGGCGTTTACGGGTGAAATCAGTTGTGGCATGTTGAAAGATATTGGTTGCCAGTACGTGATTCTGGGGCATAGCGAACGTCGACACGTAATGGGTGAGACGGATGCCATGGTCAACAAGAAGGTTCGGGCCGTCTTGGAAGCAGGCTTGACGCCAATTGTGTGCGTGGGTGAAACCCTTGAGCAAAGGGAAAACGGCCAAACAATGGAAGTGATTGCCTCTCAATTCACCGGGTCTTTAGCGGGGCTTTCTGAGCAAGATTTGGAGAATTTGGTGATTGCTTATGAACCGGTCTGGGCCATTGGAACGGGGAAAGTGGCGACGCCGGAACAGGCAGAAACGGTTCATTCAGACCTTCGCAAATTGATGGAAAGCGAGTACAATTCAGCAGTTGCGGAAAAAGTCCGAATTCAATATGGTGGCAGCGTTAAGCCCGATAATGCGGCTGACCTGCTTTCCCAGCCCAATATCGACGGTGCGTTGGTTGGGGGGGCGTCGTTGAAGGCAGACGATTTTGCGGCAATTATTGCCGCTGCGAAGCGTTAAATATTTTTCGAATTCCAACTAATTTAGGGTCGACGATGCCATTGCTTTTTGGCGGTTTGTTAAACAGTTTTCTGAATTTTCTTCTGTTTGGTGCTTCCGGTTTTATTATTTTGTTGGTCCTGGTTCAAAGGGGGCGCGGTGGTGGTTTGACCGGCGCCTTGGGCGGCATGGGAGGCCAGAGTGCGTTTGGGGCCAAGGCGGGAGATGTCTTTACAAAAATTACCGTGGTTTCGACGTTTGTCTGGATTATCCTTTGCCTGTTTACCATTAACCAATTCACGTACAAAGCGATCGATAACACGAATGTGGGTGAATATAACTACGAGAATCTCTTAGAGGGGGGGATTACATCATCGTTGGGAGATGATCCTGCAGCGTTGGGAGTTAACCCAGATGACGGCGCCGGAACGTCACTGCTTGGCGCTGATCCCGCAACGACTGATCCCGCAACGACTGATCCTGAAAACGGTGATTCCGAAAATCAGGCAACTCGAGAATCCAAAACCGAAACTGGGCCTAGCTTGGTAGCTCCCAAAGACCTTCCCTCTACTGAAAAGAAGCCTGATGCAAAATCGGGCAAGAACGAATCTGAGGGAAAAGCACCCGAAGCCAACCCAGGTGATGATGCCAACTCCAAGTCCAGTCCCCAATCCCTACCCGCTGGCAAACTTCAAGAAAAGTCGAGTAAGCCGGTCGATCCAAAAAAATAACGGTTCTCCTGGGAAACGTTTGTCCTTTAGTCCATCAACCAATCGTTGGAGATTGAGTATTGATTTTGAGCATGACCGGACATGGCCATGGTTCTTATGCCAATGACGGAATGTCATTGACGGTCGAGATCCGAACGGTCAACAGTCGCTATGCCAAGGTCAACGTTCGTTGTGGCGAAACGTACCAGTCACTGGAACCCCAAATCGAAGAATTGGTGCGCAAACGGATCCGCCGGGGTGCGGTTCAGGTAAATGTCCGGGTCGAAAAGAAAATGGTATCAGACCGGTTTTCGGTGAACGAGGAGATTCTGGGCCAATACCTTTCAACGATTCAACGACTGAATACTCAACAGTCGGCGATCTCGATTGAGTCGCTGCTGGGTTTACCCGGAGTGATTGAAGAATCAACAGATAACCGTCTTCGAGTGGAAACCGATTGGCCGGTCATTGAGACCCTGCTGCTGGAGGCGTTGGACCGGTTGAACGAAATGCGCAAGGCCGAGGGGCAATCCATGGAGGAAGACCTTTTGAAAAATTGTTCCCTGGTGGAAAGCCAGTTGGGTGAAGTTGAACTTTATTCACCCAAGGTTGCCGAACAATACCAGCATCGGCTTGTGGAGAAGCTGAATGGGTTGTTGAGGGAATCCGGTGTCGAAATCAGTGGCTCGGAAGTGATTAAAGAAGTCGGGATTTTTGCGGATCGAAGTGACATCTCTGAAGAAATCGTTCGGTTGCGTACCCATTTGCAGCAATTTCGCAAGGTGATTTTGGATTCGGGAAGCCAAGGACGAAAGCTCGATTTCCTGACCCAGGAGATGTTTCGGGAAACGAACACGATTGGTTCCAAGGCGAACGATGCTGAAATCGCCCAGCGGGTCGTGGAAATGAAAACGGCGATTGAACGAATCCGGGAAATGGTTCAAAACATCGAATAAATGAAATTGGACGCCAACAGAATCGCGATCATTTCTGGACCTTCCGGTGTGGGAAAGTCGACGGTGGTGACAGAAGTCCTCAAGAGTTGCCGTGTGGGCATTGAGCTATCGGTTTCGGCCACCACGCGGAAACCCCGCCCGGGTGAAGTCGATGGGGAGAACTACATTTTTATTTCCCATGAGGAATTTGAACTCAAGCGAAAAA
>JAZABE010000341.1:0-5162 GCA_036137535.1 Planctomycetota bacterium
AAAGTAGGCCACATTGATCACAAGATTCCAGAACAGTACTGCCGAAAGCAAGCGGTCAGGATCCGCGAGTAAACTAACGACCAGTTTCTGACGCCGCGAACCAACGGAAAGTTTTTTGCGGTCTCTCGCCCGCAGTGAAAAGAACGCAGCCTCCGATGCCGAGAAAAAACCGGAACCGATAATCAGAATTCCCATCGCGACCAAAAAGGGCGCAGATTCTCTAAGTTCATTCATCGTCAAACGACTTTTGACGTCCCATGGAAATATTGAATTCGCTTAACGCCGGGATCATCATCGCCGCCGTGGTGAACCCGTAAACCGTCACCAAGATGATGTAAACGGGAGTCGTTTGTCCAATCAGGAAACTCGTGATCCCGTAAAACATTGAAATAGGCAACGCAGCACTTGCCAACGCGAGAGCGGAAGAAGGGTTCTTAGGGCCCAGACCAACGAACAACCCGATGCCTCCAAAAACGATAAAGGCTAAAAACGGTGCCAGCATGCTTTCAAAGGACGTGGTACTGAAGGAAATCATGATCAGCATACACGTCATAATTCCGAGAAACAGGAAGAAAACTGTTCCCAAGCTGATCGCGATGGCTTGCCGAGAATTGTAATAGACCATACCACAATGAATACCAAGCATCGTCACAAAAACCATTAAGATGGCCAACCCCGTGACTAGAAAGAAGAGATTTTCAAGAGAAATTTGTCCAAATGCCCAGAGGACACCGCAAAGCAAAATGGGCAACATTACCATTTCCTTGGCAACATAAAACACACCTCCAATTTTGCCAAACAGGAATTCACGAGGCGAAAGATCCGTCACCAAAAGCAGGTCCAACGACCGACCATCCCGTTCGTTGGTTACCGAACTGACTGCCAAGGCATTGATGATCACGAGGCTCACCAGAAAGAAAGGTGCAAGCGGTTGTGCGTAGGATGGAATCAGTTCACCCAAGGCGGTCACTTCTGCGACGCCTGAATTTAAGATTCCGTAAATTGCCGCAACGACACTGGCAAAAATAACCCAGTAAGTCACCTGAACGAACAACACTTTTCGCCCGTAAGCCCAAGTGCACATCTCCCTCCAGAGAACCGGGTTGTCCCACACCGGACGACTTTCCTGCGAGGCATTTCGAACGCGGGCATCAACATGACCGGATCGAGCGGACTCCGCATCACGGGTTGGCACCTCCGGAGAATCAAGATCATGATCTGCACCCCAAATGCTCTTCTTTTCGTCATCTTCCTGTTGCCCGGGGCGCAAGTCCCGATTAGGGTTCCAAATTCGGACCCGCCAAATGGCAACGGCGTTCAACAGAATCGATACCATTGCCGCTGAACAACAAAAAGGCAATAGTTTTGTGCTCCAATCCAGCGTGATCCCAGGGTCGGTTGCGGCAATAATCGCTCGAATGGGGCTAAAAGCGGTCGCGATCATCTTTGAATTGAATCCAGCAATTTCCCCCCCCGAAAAGGCAACCGCCTCCCAAAGACCAATCCAGAACATCAAAACCAAAGCTGTGATCGACAACGTTTGAAAGGTTTTTTCACGCCAAAAACCCAAAATCGCCCCTAGGCTCCCTGATGCAATTGCGCTCAAAGCCGTCACCACGAAGACCCACATTACCTGCTGAAACGAAGTCCCACCGAACAGGACGATCAGTAAAAACACCGGGATTGCTGTTGCCAGCATCACAGCAATACTCAGCAAACTCGAAAACAACTTGCCCAGTACGAGCTCGCTATTGCTGATGCGGGTTAACAACAACAAGATCAATGTGTTTTTGTCTTTTTCCTGGGAAATAGCGCTCGCAGATTGCACCGCAGCCAGAAACAGGATCAGTGCCAGTTGAAGCGGACAGAGCACCTGAAACAGGATGGTGCCAAACCGAGCCAAGTCGCCAACATTCGTAATCAATTGCGTTCCGTTGACCACAAACCATGCCGTGCTCATCAAAATAAAAAGCAGGAAAGCGTAGAGAGCACGGAACACGTAAAACCGTGCACGCCTTGGCGTGATTACAGCTTCGCGAGTAAATACGGGTCCAATAAACAACTTATTTTAAATTAAGCCAAAGTATGATCTTGTCGTTAATGACGTCGCCAGAATTTGTCATCATCCGAACCTGCCCAGCGCGTCTGGGATCCTTCTTTTGCCCCTCAACCAACATGGGTTCTGGCAGCTCAAACACTCAAAACGAATCGACTCCCAGCTTGACATCGTAACCCATTCTGAATGACTCTTAATATTTGGTCGACGATATTTCTGATTGGGCGCAACTTTTCACAAAAAAAGGCCCACAAAACCTCAATTATCGCGATTCCTGACCCTCTTAATCCGGTTTTTCTGACATTACATAAAATCACTGAGCCATCCTACAACAAATCCACTCTCGGTGTACGATGTAAGTGTCATGCAGGTTAGTCACAGGTTGAAGTCGCCAAATGCGATAATCCTGGCCTCAAAATGCAACGTGCATCTGCAACAAGTGGCAGAGCTTTGGGGTCTAGGACAGAAGAGATGCGTACAAGATAGGGACCCGGGTCATGCCACTTTATGAAATCGAAACCGATGGACACATTATCATTACGTGGTCAGACGATCAGCCATCTGCTGAAATGGTGGCGAGAGACTCCTACCCAACCGAATCCATCAAACGCATCATCAAACGCCCCCGAAATAGCTGGGTGATTTCCAAAAGTGTTCTAGGAATCCAGGATGAAGTTGATCTTTGTTCTGTTGCCAGAGACTGCCTCGCCAAAGCTTCGGGTGACAAAGTTCACGCTATCCGTCTCTACATGGGCGAAACGGGAGTCGATCTTGAACAGGCTCGAAAAGTGGTCGAATCCAATATGGTCATGGGTTGGTAGCCAACCGACAGAATGAATTATCGGAAGCAGGAGAACAGCTCCAACAGACCTTCCATGACTTTAAATAACTGAAGCCAAAAATATCTGGAGCCAAACACCAGGCATTGACGATGGCAACATGAATTCGAATCCCAGCTGGAGCGTGGCTACCGGTTTTCCCAAACAAACTTGGGCACGTCATTGATGGGGTTAAATTTTCGATCGTTTGCCAGCTTTGGTCCAGGTGTTGAGCGGCCATTGTCGAGGACTCGGTCCAGCAAATCTCCCAGCCTCTTTATTTTTACCGGGTACTGTTTAGCCAAATTTCTACTTTCCGTGGGATCACTTCGCAAATTATAAAGCTGGCAAAATGCTGAACTCCTGATTTCACTTTTCAGTGGGGCACGTCCAAAATCTTGAACTGATTGCTTCCAGGCATCATCCCGCTTGGGTTCATTTCCCCAGTTTCCATTGCACCCGGATCCTGGACAGAGCAACAGCTTCCAATCACCTTCACGAATCGTGAAATTGTTGGTTGAACGGCAAATCATAAATTTCCGGCTGGATTTGGATGAAGGGTTTTCAATCAGGGAACGAAAACCAATTGAGTCCGGAGCATCCTCGGGAGCCAGTTCAACACCCAAAATTTCTGCAAAAGTTGCCATCAAGTCATTCAGAGCAACCAGTTCATTGCATACCGTTCCCGGTTTAGTCTTTGCAGGCCACCGGACAATCAGAGGAACCCGGGTTCCCCCTTCATAGGCCGAAAATTTGAATCCCCGGTAAATCCCACTGGAATAGTGCCCTCGTTTTTGCATCAACTTGTATTGCCCAATAGTTGCCTTGGCAATATTTCCCGCATAGGAGGCGGCGCCATGGTCCGAAGTAAACACAACGATCGTATTGCGATCCAATTGATACCGCTCGAGGGCATTCAGAATTCGGCCAACACAATCATCGGTTTCCATGATAAAGTCACCATACAGTCCCAGTTGACTCTTGCCTCTAAACTTGGGACTCGGCGAAGTTGGCGTATGGGGAGCCGTCAAAGAACAATAGAGAAAAAATGGATTGGGTGAACCTGCTTGGCGTTCAATGTACTGCTCCGCTTGCTTGGAAAAAGTATCCAAGACTTTGAAATCCTCAAAGTCATCGGCTGCAGGTCCTACCCGGTTAAAAGCGCTCCAACCTTTCCGGGAGCCAACATTGCCAACCCACACCTGATTCCGCGCGAAAACGTAGGGATACATGTCAAGCGAACCGGGCAAAATGAAACTCTCATCAAATCCCCGGTCATTAGGACCCTGTGAAAAGGGCTTCGAATAATCAACATTCTCTGGGCCCTGGTTTTTTCCATCCCGGGTTTTCATTTCCAAACCGAGGTGCCATTTTCCGATATACGCACTTTGATAACCAGACCTCTTAAACATCGTGGCCAGTGTGCTCTGGTCCTGGGGGAACTGAGGATAAAGAAAACCCCAGGGTCCAAATCTCTTGGCTCTCTCATACCGGAATTTGTATCGCCCGGTCAAAATTGCGACCCGGGTGGGAATGCAGTGAGCCCCCGGCGCATGCGCATCGGTAAACATCGTGCCGACTCTTGCCAAGCGGTCGAGGTGAGGTGTTTCCGCTCGACTCTTGCCTTTACCAAAACATTGAACATCTCCCAGTCCCATGTCATCCGCCAAGATCAACACAACATTCGGTTTGGCAGAGAATTCAGTGGCGGAGAATTCAGTGGCGGAGGCAGGCCCACCGATAACAGTGACAGCACATATAACCAATAGGATTTCAACACCGTCCGTTTTCATTACACTTGATTTCAAATCAGGTATTCGCAGCGGTGACATTTGTCCAGAAACCCAAAAAGCCCGACCGAAGCCGAGCTTTTGACATTCTCCCTGCCTTGCCAACAATTATTTTTTCTTTTCAGATTTCGCGTCAGCCTTTTTCGCGTCAGCCTTTTTCGCGTCAGCCTTTTTCGCGTCAGCTTTTTTCGCGTCAGCCTTTTTCGCGTCAGCCTTGGGGTCCTCGAACTTAGCCGGTGTGACGGTAGCGCCCCGAACAATCTCGAGCTGAGGCAACGCTTTTTTCAGATCCGCTACTCCTGCGTCCGTCACTTTGGTTTGCCACAAATAAAGTTTCTTTAGGCTTTTGAGACTTTTGAGATGGTTCAAACCGGCATCCGACACACTGGTGCCGTACAAGTTGAGATAACTGAGTTTTTCAAGCCCGGCCAAGTGGGGCAGACCCTTATCGGTCACCGCTGTTTTTTCCAGGTGAAGTTTTTGGAGCAACTTGGCATT
>JAZABE010000342.1:0-2521 GCA_036137535.1 Planctomycetota bacterium
AGCTCCGGCGACTTGCCAGGTCGCGAACGCCAAATCCCCAACCCCATTAACAGACCCAAACAACTATTTTTTAATGTCTTTCTGCTCTGGCGTCGTCTTTTCCCACCGGTCTAGTTTTTCTTTTTCAGACGGTTCGTTCAACGGGCGAACCACACGGAACCCAACCCAGAGTGCCTCCGTATGATACCAAATACTTTGCGGTTCCTGCGGATCCTGTTCCTTCCAATCCTCTTCGGAGGAGAATCGTATTGCGGCCCGGCAACCCCTGGCGGAATTTTCCCAGGATCCGCCTCGAACCACCCTTGGGTAGAGCGTCGTGGGAATCAACAAGGGGTTTCTCGCCGCGTGATCCCGGTATCCTTTTTCCTGGTATTGATCCAGGACCCATTCCGCCACATTTCCGTGCATGTCATACAGACCCCAAGGATTCGGTTTTTTTTGCCCTACTTTTTGGTACTTATCGTTGGAGTTTTCTGCATACCAGGCATATTCCCCAATCCGGGACGCATCATCTCCAAACGAATATGCGGTCTTGGTTCCAGCCCGACAAGCGTATTCCCATTCCGCCTCGGTTGGCAACCGGTAATAACGCCCCGTCTTTGCCGAAAGCCATTTGCAAAACTGCCGAGCAGCATGCTGAGTCATGCAACACGCCGGATATTTTCGTTTGCCCATTCCAAAAGTCATATCCGTGTAAGGATTGGTAGGGCGAGCAATCGCATCCACCAGATCATCCCGGGCATCAGTTTCCAACTCCAGCACCGATATTCTTAGAGTATCTTTGCTCAGCATAAACACTTCATAGGCATCCCAAGTGATTTCAAAACTGGACATCCAAAATGGATCGATTTCCACTTCGTGCTGCGGCCCCTCATCAACGGAACGCCCGGCCTCTTTTTCGGAACTGCCCATCACAAATTTCCCACCGGGTATCGGCACCATGTCGATTTTTGCCTTGGAGTGGCGAATCACTTCCCGGTAGTTTTGCATGTCTTCAGCCCGGCTTGCCAAAGATCCTGGGACCGGCACCGACGGTAACGCGTCTTTATCCTGAATCTCCTGTGACACCAGTAAGCCGGAAACCACGAGATTCCCGTACAGTCCCAAGACCCAAGTAATACGCATCAAACAAACGTTCCCCGGAACGCGTTTCAACTGGTTTTGAGTCCACATGATCATTTCTCCAACCCAAGGCTTTATCTTGAAAACGAAAACCCGTTTCTACTGCCGTTAATTTGACTTGACTAGCGGACGAGAACTTTCCAACGTCCGCGCCTGGCGTTGCTGTCGACCTGCCTCGCCCTCATTACCAATTGCCAAGGTAATGTCCTGAGCCAATTTTTCGAACAATTCAACTTGTTCGGGAAACAACGCCGAAACATCTTTTTTTTCTGAGCGGTCCGCTTCAATCTGGATCAAACGAGCCGGTCTGCCCTTGGCATTTTTTTCTGGTGACGTCCAGTTGGGAAAGGTCTGCTTCAACGAGAGATGATATTTAAAGGACCCAACCCGAATGGCTTGCAATTGACGACGGCGATAGTAATAAAACGCATCATAAGCCGAAGTCGCCTGCGGTTTCCCCAAGAGCAACGCCCCCATATCATGACCATCAATTTTCTTCTCCGGCAATTTGGCACCCGCTAAACGACAAAACGTGGGGAGCACATCCATCGTCGTAGCCAATTCATTGCAAGTCGCGCCCGGCGGAATGACCCCCGGCCATCGGGCAATCATCGGCACCCGCATTCCACCTTCTAGGGTCGAACCTTTGGCTCCGGCCAAGGGAAGATTCGACCCACCATTGCGGCCGTTGGACCCGTTATCCGACGTGAAAAGGATCAAGGTGTTTTCCGACAATTGATTTCGCTTGAGACAGTTGAGGATTTCTCCCGTCGACCAATCAATTTCTTCGATCGCGTCCCCGTATCGACCGTTAGCACTTTTTCCCTTAAACGCAGGCGAAGCAAACAGAGGCAGGTGGGGGAAGGTGTGAGGAAGGTAAACAAAAAACGGACCGTGTTGATTGGCTTCAATAAATTTGATCGTTTCTTCAGTGTATCGCTGAGTTAAGGTAGCCTGGTCCACCGGGGCGCTGATTACTTTTTCTTGGTCCACCAAAGGCAACGGCGGATCGCCTCGCCCCTTGCTCTGCATATCATTCGAATAGGGTATACCGAAATACCGGTCAAATCCGTGACGGGTCGGCAAGTGTGCCGGTTGATCGCCCAAGTGCCATTTCCCGATACAGGCCGTTCGATAGCCCCTTGTCTTTAAGGCCTCAGCCACAGTCAACTCTTCCGGGTTCAGCCCGCGGCGGCTCCGAGGAATCAACACCCAATGCCCGGTAAAGTCCTCGTGCATTCCGACCCGACGGGGATAGCAACCTGTCATCAGACTGGCGCGGGAAGGAGTGCAAACCGGGCTACTGGAATAAAACTGAGTGAACCGCATGCCCTCTTGAGAAAGTTTATCAATGTTAGGGGTCCGGTTTTGGCTGGAACCGTAACAACCCAAATCACCA
>JAZABE010000343.1:0-2453 GCA_036137535.1 Planctomycetota bacterium
GGAAGGGAAGGTGTGGCGGAATTAGAGAAAGACAGGGACTCGGAACCCGCGATGACCATCGCTGGATCTCTGCTGAAATGGCAACAACAGGATTCGCCGTGTTGGGTTTCCAGTTGAGGCGTTGAGGTCGATTCTTGCTTTGATGGAAAGACCCGTGCTGAACAGCATTTGGATGAGCCCAGTCCTTCGCAGCAACCTTGCGCGCAGCGAATCGGACAGGTCACGATTGCAATGATCAGGATGTAGGAAACCAGTTTTTCAAACAAGAGTCTAGTCCGCAGGCATAGTCGGCCTTCCAGCCTTATTAGCTGGAAAATGTCGTACTGAAACGACCTGCTTTCATGGTAACCGGTTTTGAAAAATGATCAAATCCTAATTTGATATTCCGGCGGCAGAAACAGCTTGGTTTCAGTTGTTTGGCGGTGGAAGCCGTCTCGCGGTTTACCATGTTCGATTGCTGAAAAGCGAGGTCAGTCAAACGGAACCCAGCTGGATCTGAAAAATCCGAACTGGGTGAAACCCTGGATGGCCGAAGTGGGATTGACGATTGGAGAGCGGGTTCGGGCGGCTTTTACTAATCGAACGATCTAAACGCTGGCCAGAATTTAATGGGTGTTGGTCTGCCGACAATGGGAATGGGCAGGAAGATTAAATCGATATTCTCAAATTTTTGAATATCCGGCAAACTGGGGTGGTTCGATCGGGAGTTCTTCAATCAAAGGGAGACGGTTTGTCTATGCGAATCACTAGCGAATACTTGCTCAGTTTAGCTTTGGTTGTATTCTTGTTGCCGGCTGCGGCAGGGATGGTTGCCCAGGACCCCGTAGCGAACCCCGAAACGCCCCCGAAAGAAACCGAAGCCAATCCGGTGGAAACCGAGTTTACCTCACCCAGGGACACCTTGAGTATTTTTCTAGAGGCCGTTTCAACTGGTGATTATCGGCGGGCGGCAAGTTGTCTTGACTTGGAGTTTCTCGATAAGGAGACGCGATCCACCAAGCAGAAATCGTTTTGTGACAAGCTTTACGTCTTATTAACCGATGCTTGGGAAGTCGATGCCCAAGCCAGTCCCAGTGTTGGCATTGGCAAGGTGTTTCCGCTGGACTCTACCATCGGAGTTGTCGATTCACCAGACGCTGCTGAAGATGCTGCGAAGATTGAATTGGCTAAAAACTCACGTGGAGAGTGGCTGTTTTCATCGGCTTCGATCAAGCTGGTTGATGAAGAACTGTATGACAAATGGGTTGGCCAATCGGGAGAGATTTCGTCCTCGGTTGTGAATATGAGTTTTCCGATGTGGTTGGAAAGCCAGATCCCCGCAGAGTGGAAACAAAAATCCTTTCTCATTAAGGATTATCAATGGGTTGCCTTGTTGTTCTTGATGTTGATCGGATTGGCAGTCGATATCTTGGCTCGTTATTTTCTCAATTTTTTGACCAACTCTTGGTTCCGGTATGTAGAATCCGATGACAAATACAAGGCGAGAAAAAACCTGTGGAAACCGGTCGGTTTATTGCTCAATGCTTTGACCTGGTACTTTGGGGCAAAACTGATCGACTTGCCCGCGAGTTTCCTGGTGATTTTGTTAGTCGGGCTAAAACTGTTTGCGGTGTTTGCTTCGATCTGGACCGCTTTTTCAGCGATCAATGTTCTTGGCGAGTACCTCTTAAGGAAAGCGGAAAAGACAGAGAATCGGTACGACGATTTACTGGTGCCGTTTATAAAAAACGGGTTGAAAATCGTCGCCATCTGTGTTGGGTTGGTGCTGTTTGTGGATGTTTTTTCGCTCAACTGGAATTCACTTCTGGGTGGATTCGGCTTGGGGGGAGTCGCAATTGCGATTGCGTCGAAAGATGTATTGGGGAATGTTTTTGGTTCGTTGACGGTTTTGACTGATCGCCCGTTTGAGATTGGAGATTGGGTGATTACGGAAGGTATTGAAGGAGAGGTCGAATCCGTCGGTGTCCGCAGTTCCCGGATTCGAACGTTTTACAACAGTTTGGTCGTGGTGCCCAACAGTCGATTGACCACCGCGATTGTTGATAACATGGGTCGACGGAAATTTAGACGGGTTAAGTCGGTATTAGGCGTTGAATACGGGACTTCACCGGACCAGCTACAGGCGTTTTGTGAAGGTGTGCGGGAATTGATTCGCCAGAACCCTTTAACGCGGCATGACTACTTTCATGTGTATGTCAACGAATTTGGTGACAGTGCAATTGAGATCCTCCTTTACTTTTTTTTGCGAACCCCAACTTGGGCCGGTGAACTGCAAGAGAAGCACAATATCCTGATCAATATCATGAAGTTGGCAAAAGAACTGGAAATCGAATTTGCCTACCCGACCCAGACACTCCACGTGTTCCAAGGTGAACCGGGTCGCAATGGATTGCAACAGATTGAGGCACCTAAAGATTTAGGGCGAAAAAAAGCTCTGGAAATTGCAAGCGGGA
>JAZABE010000344.1:0-8693 GCA_036137535.1 Planctomycetota bacterium
ACAACCATGTTCTCAAACGGGTTGCATTCTCTATTTATGGTAATTGGCTAGGCATCACAACTCGCCATCAACTGCTTGAAAGTAAAAAGCAAACTACCCTACCACACAAATGCCCATTGGAGCGTCCTGAAGACCTCATCGCGTTGCACAACGGTCAAGCTCTGTTAATGGGAAATCGGTCTATCTTTCGAACAGACGTTGCTGGCAATTGGAACCGGTGCCAATTAGCAAACGGGGACCGAGGTCTCCATTGGACGAACGGATGCAAGTTTCAAGATCACGTTTGGCTTGTTGGCTCTCCTGGGAATCTTGTCGCCCGCAGCACCGACGAGGGGAAAACGTGGACTGAATCACGGACCGGCATCCTGACCGCTCTCAAGTCGATTTTTTTTCTGGACAAACAACGAGGCTGGGCAGTAGGTGCACTCGGCAAGATCATCGCCACCAAAGATGGTGGCAACTCTTGGACCTGCCAAAGAAACAATGACACTCGACTGGGAATCCTGAATCTGGCATCCCAAAGCACCAGCCTTTCCCTAGATGTTTCGGCATTATTAGCGGGTTCCTATGGACACTTGTACGGCACAACCCTGTTCGCGATGAACGACGAAAACCAGCCCTTGCGAATGGATCAAGCCAACAGCCGGTGTGGGGCCTCAACGTTCGAATGGAGAACACCTGCGGAAAAACAATTTCTTTTGCAATTGGTCCAGGAACTGCGAATGTGGCGACCTTCGGTCCTGGTGATCAATGACAATGATGCCGTCATGAAACGGTGGATTCAAAAATCAGTCAAATCCGCTGCAGATCCAGATGGATTTCCCGAGCTTTCTGAATCGGGTCTGATTCCCTGGAAAATCCAAAAAATTATTTCGATCACCGAAGATCATCAAGCCTCCCAGTCGATCGCCACCAACCAGTTTTCTGGCCTGCTCGGTCGAACCGTCGCCTTGCAATCGCGGTTTGCAAAATTACTAATTCCAACTCGTTCCGTTTCACTTTCCCCCTCGAAACTAGGGTGGAACGAAATCTACTCGACCGTGCCATCAACATATTCGAGCCAAGGCATGACGACCGGGACGACTGCCCAATCTGACCCCAACTGTAACCGACAACGGACCCAACTCCAAATTGACAACCTGCAACAACTTCGTTCAATCTCGAACTGGAATCAGAACCTCGAGCAGTTGAGTCGGATGCTGATCTTCTCACCAATGGATGAAAAATCTTGGTTGGATCATATCACTGCAGCCACTTCAGGAATGGATGAAATTTGTTATGCCTTTTTCCTTGCTGACCTGGCCCAAAAATACACAAAACTCGGTAAGCCGGTAATGGCCGACAGCACCGAGCGAATCATCCTGCAAAACGTCGACACCACTGAAGTGGGTGAAAATGCGATCTGGAAAATGATCCAGCGTTTCGGTAGCTGTGAATCCAATTTTCAGCTCAATCAGCTCGTCCGCGCGCGAATGTCCATACAACAAAAAGGCAACTACATCGATCCAAAAGTCCAACGGCCTAGAGATAATTCGCTGTTTGGTTCCTCAGGTTCAAGCAGCGGTGTTAGACGCGTTGGCTTTTTCGAAGAAAGTAAATTTGATGCGACACCTGCTTCGTTTGCAAACGCCATACGGCTGATCGATACATTTCAGAACCGGTTCCCGGAAATTAACGCCGACAAGAACATCCAACTTCAAATTGCCAAGATCAAGAGCCAGGCAGATAACCGATCGGCGATAAACCGGCTACTCGATTCCGCGAGAAAAAACAATTCACCTTCAAAAACGCAAATTCGTCTGCAACGGGAGGAGGGCCTCTCGAAAGTCAGCGGAACGGTCCCAGGGGCCGTTTTGGCGAAGGATGCAACCCGGGAGCAGATCACACTTGATGCCAACCTCTTGGAAAGCCTTTGGAACCCAAAGAGCTCTGAAGTTCAATATGCATTGGACAGTGAATATTTGTACTTGGCTTGGACCCGGAAGATCCCCAAGCCGGTCAACTACGATGTCAATCGTCAGAGAACCCGCGACGAAGACCTCACTCGCTACGACCGAATTCAAATCTTGCTCGATTTTGACCGTGACTACAATTCAGCCGTAGAACTCTCCGTTGATGTGCGTGGGTCCTGCCAGGATGCAATTTGGCGAGACAACCAGACCAGAGATTTTTCGTATAATCCAACCTGGTACATTGCCTCCCGACAGGAACATGGACGGTGGTCCGTTGAGGCAGCGATTCCGCTGACTGAACTACCTGCAGGCTCGATCACGGTGACAACCGGTTGGATTGTCCAATCCAAGTTCTCATCGGCCAATCACCCGGAAAAACACGAACATCAGCCGGTTTCGAAACCAGGACTTTTTCATCATGAACACGTCTTGATTTTTCGTGATCCAACGCCGGCGGATTAAGAATTAAGCTTCTCCGCCCTTTAGTGACCCGGCATTTAATCCAACCGCAGACACTCATTCGGGCCATGAACAAATCTCTTAATGCTGATCGTCTGTCCAGTCGCCAAGTGCTCTCTCGATTGGCAATCGTGTGGAATTCCAACGAGATTGGCCTCAGGGCCAAGGGCTAGTTCACCCGAGAAGAGAGGATTGCTTTTTTCCGAAGGCTCCAACTAGGATCCTAGGGAGAACCTTTCCTTTGCAATATTGACCATTTGATTTTTTGAAGGTTCGCGAATACGCTTAACTGTTTGAATCCCGATCCTCAACGTTTTTGCCTGTAATATTGGATGGAGCTGAAGTGAACCGACCCGTATTCGTGCCCCTGTTTATCCTGGCATTTGTCTTCGCAATCCAATTGACCGCAGAAGACCTTCCCACCGGTCTGGTTAAAGAAAAACCCAAATCCGGAAAATTCGTCAAAACGAACCAGGGGTACATGGTTCCCTACAAGGCAAAAATTCCGGGTTCGGACGTTGACTTCGAAATGGTTCCCGTCCCGGGTGGTGAGTTCTTGCTGGGAAGCCCGACCAATGAAAAAGGACGTTCTCCAAATGAAGGCCCCCAAATCAAGGTTAAAGTCAAACCTTTTTGGATCGGGAAATACGAAGTTCGCTGGAAGGAATATGACGAGTACATGGCTCTCGATGACCAATTCAAAAAATTGGAATCGGTCAAGCTCCGAAACGTCACCAAGGAAAATGAAATTGACGCAGTGACTGCTCCCTCTGGGCTGTACGAACCGGATCACACCTATGAAAAAGGGGATGGACCCGATCAACCCGCGGTCACCATGACACAATACGCAGCCCGTCAATACACCAAGTGGATCAGTAGGACCTCAGGAATCTATTACCGGCTACCGTCCGGAGCAGAATGGGAATACGCCTGTCGAGCGGGAACAACCACCGCTTACCACTTTGGCGATGACCCAGCGGAGCTCGGCAAGTATGCCTGGTTTGCAGACAACTCCGACGACACACGCCAAGACGTGGGACAGAAACTCCCCAACCCGTGGGGTCTCTATGATATGCACGGAAGTGTGGCGGAATGGGTGATCGACACCAACTCGGACAAAGGCTATTCCGTTTGGAAAGGTAAAACCATGCACGCTGAAGATTGTATCCGCTGGCCCACTTCCTTAAACAACCAAATCGTCCGGGGCGGTTCGTTTGAACAAGAAGCAGAAAATTGTCGCAGCGCTTCGATTATGACAAGTGAGGAAGAGGATTGGAAAGATTATGATCCCAACATCCCGTTGAGCCCGTGGTGGTTTACCACTGAACCCGCGACCGGGGTGGGGATGCGGCTGTTCCGCCCTCTCGAAGAACCACCGACCCGAAAGGCAAAAGAAAAGTTCTGGCAAGAAGATGTCGAAGAATCGATCCTCAACGCCCTGCAACGAATCGAAGCCAACGGTCGCGGCTCCCGGGGCCTTGTGGACCCAGATTTGCCCAAGGCAATTGAAGCCCTAAAGGAATTGAAAAAGAAAAACAAATAGAACAAAACTTTTCGGAACGGGCCTGCGACTTCGCTGCTCAGGCAAACCTTGTTAGAGCAATCTTGGTGATCGTCTCTCTCCCGGCACAAGTCATTATCCTGAACTCCTTTAGTCAACCGCCTGAAGTACGCCATGTCACGCCTGCTGTTTTTGCTTAGAACGCTTTCTTGGTTGTTGCCTTGTTCTTGCTCATTACTCTTTTCACAAGAAACCCAGCCTGAACTGGTCGAATGTCGCAAAATCTGGTCCCGAGGCCCCCACAATGCTTTTACTGATCTGCTGCGATTTAACGACAAATTCTACTGTGTCTTTCGCGAAGGCAACGGCCACGTTTCTCCTGATGGAGCGTTGCGAGTATTGGTTTCGGATGATGGAAATCAGTGGAAGTCCGCAGCACTCATCACTTCCAACAATTCAGATCTCCGTGACGCCAAGCTTACCATTACGCCCCAAAACCAGTTAATGCTCTCTGGTGCTGAAGCACTGAATCAGCCCAAAACCTACAAACACCAATCATTGGCCTGGTTTTCAAAAGACGGAGTGAACTGGTCGCAGCGCCATGAGATTGGTGATCGAGATTATTGGTTGTGGCGAACCAGCTGGTACCGCGGAAAAGCGTACGCATTCGGGTACGGCTGCAAAGACGAAAATCGTTCAATCCGGCTTTACCGCTCCGATAACGGTAAACGATTCGAACCGATTGTCAAAGCGGCTTTTACTCAAGGCTATCCCAATGAAACTTCGATGGTCTTTCGCGACAATGGCACCTGCTACTGCCTCCTGCGACGAGATGGGGACCCGGGTACGGCGCAGATCGGCAAATCGGTCGCCCCCTACACCAATTGGGATTGGAAAGACCTTGGCATCAAGCTGGGTGGTCCTCACATGATCCAGTTACCGGATGGCCGGTTGATCGCAGCAGTACGGTTATACGATGGGAAAACTCGAACAGCTCTGGGATGGATTGATCCTGTTCAAGCAACATTTAAGGAATGCTTGAAACTACCATCCGGGGGAGATACCAGTTATGCAGGACTTGTCTGGCACAACCAGTTTCTCTGGATCAGTTACTACTCCAGCCACGAAGGCAAAACCAGCATCTACCTCGCGAAGGTCAAATTCAAATAATTGCTCGCCGTGGGATGCTCTCTATTGCGAAAATGCCAGTTCGCTGACTGAATTTAAAGATCACTCGGTTTCAAGATCCATCTCCAGGATCACCGTAGCCAGCGTCTTTCCTTGCGAATCAATTCGCAGGGATCGGCTTCCACCACCACCCAAGGCATTGTGCAACAGAAAATTGAATGCCAGGATTCCGGGCATCCTGAACCGTTCGACTTGGGTTGGCTTCAAACCGGAAAAGTAATTGGCGACTTTCTCTGGGGTCAGAAGCTTTTCGATCAATTCAAACGCTTTCCGGTTCCGCGCAATCACCCCGATATTGGCATGGTTGCCTTTATCCCCGCTACGAGCATGGGCCAGTTCAACAAGTTTCATTGTCAGTTTAGTCCGAAGTTTGATTATTCATCTGCTTCAACATTTCCGCCGTAATTTGCGAAGACCACGCGGACATACTTTTCGATTGTAGCAACCAGCGGCGGGTCCGAAACCGAAATGACCTGGTCAACGGCAATTTCTCCCGTTTGAGCAGCCATGACGACCGCGGCGAGGACATGTTGAACATCCACCGGAAGTTCGGTGGTTTCCTCAATGTTCAGAGCCAGCGTAAACAGCGTCTCCGCAAGTTCAGGTGAGACGGTTGCCTGCTTGGACTTCGAAATGGAAATGCCCGGAAGCAGCACCTGATCATTTGACACCGTTTTCTTTTTGCCCTTACCCAATATTCTCTCTGCTTGTTGAAATCAGTTGGACGGCTTTAATGGAGTCAATAACTTGGCCAGTTTTTTTAGATCCGTCCTGATCTTTTGTTTTTGATCCAACCCAAACCAACGCAATGAACCCTTTCCTTCGGACCGCATTGTAAACTTGATCGTTTCTTCTTCCGGAAAAGAAACCTTGGAAATCAGGAAAAAAAAACCAGCGGAATCTTCGTTTGATTTCCAGATGGGCAAGTACAACAGCTCCAAGTTTCCCCGTTCGGACTTCCAGGTCGTCGGATCCTGGGTAACGTCCAAGTGGACCCGCTCCCCAGTCGATAGTTCCAAGATAAAGCCAGCTGACTTGGGTTGACTTTTCCATCCCAGTCCACCCGTGAAACAGAGTACATCTGCCCGATCCCCTGCATTCAGCGACAAGTTCCACTCAATGCGTTCTCCCCCCTTTTCCTGCCGCATGAAAATCCGAGAAACCGGGTCACCATAAAGATTGAACCAGTTTGTTTGTTGTCCAAACCTACTGTCTATGTTCCCGACCGCGGGACGAGCCAGCGGAATGACGGACCGAACTCGGTTCAAGAACTCCCTGGTGTAACTTGTGTTTTCCATTCGCACATCGGACACAAACTTGGCCAGCGTCCTAGACTCTTGGCTCGGCAATTTGTGATAAGGAGATGGGTCAGCATCTTTTTTCGCTAGGAATTCTCGACCTGCAAGCAAACGGACCGCCTTAACAATTTGCCCTTCGATGACCGGTTGATAACGCCCCGGAAGTCCATAATAAACCTGCGAAAAATCTGCCTCGTACCCACCCTCAGCAAGAACTTTCTTGGAGGGAATGTATCCCGGCATTCGATTAGACCAAGCTGTGATCCACAGCCTTTCCCAATCCAGTTCAGATTTCAAACGAACCGCGTAATCCACAACCACTTCACCCGGCATAAAAACGATAGCCAGCTGCTTCCCAAAGGTCCAGGTGGTGATCGGGTAGTCAACCACATCCGGGATGCGACCCAGCGTTTCGATTTCAAACAACATTTTCCGCGCCAACTGTTGCTCGAACCCGCGAGTCTTGGCGAGCGACTCCCAGTAAGATTTGGGTTTGGGTTTTTCCAGAGCCAGCTGAATGGTTTGAGTCCTAACTACCGGCTTCCTGTCCAAAACGTTGAGTCGATCTTCCGCAATCAGCCTGTTGACCTCCGCGGCAATACTCGCCCCGTGTTTCTTGGCGAGTTCCAGGCTACCGCTGGGTTGAGGGCCAACATCAGCACCGCAACCGATCGACATCAATGCGATAGCTTCTGGAAACGCTTTTTCCATGGACTCGTTGGCGAAACCGGCCCAATCCCCGTTAACCGTGTTGCTCGAGCCAGCAGTCGTGCAGTGGCAGGCATAATTTGCCCAAATGGCTTTGATTTTGCCCAGGCTATCTTGGGCAACCAGAACTGGCAAGCTGTGATCAACCGGAGCATCATGCTGTAGTCCAAATCCGCCCCATTGACCGTTTGAGATCACGCGACGGTTACCCCCAAAGGTGACTCGACCCTGTGCCCAGTAAAGCTTCATCGGAGCCACGTTTTCCTGCGCCTTGAGAATGGACTGGCACAATTTCTCCACCACCCGATCAGTGTAATGTTTGGAAGCCTTGATCTGTGCATCATCCATTCGTCCCTGCCAGAGAATCGGTGCATAACCTTCAAGGTTTGGTGCGTTGTGAGTGTGTGTCGCAGCCACAGTAATATTTTCTGCCCGGAAACCATGACGAAGCATCCTTGTGCGAACCTGCTGAGTGATTTCTTTAGTGATTCCACAATTGTCCAAAACCACAATCGCCAGAGGCTCCGATCTGCCGATGACCATCGCTCTTGCCCACAGTTTGGTTTGAATGGCTTCAAACGGCCGAGTTCGTCCCCCGTAGCCCGCGAGAACCACTGGAGCTTGGGGCGTCACGTCAACTTTGGCGACACCGAGGGGGATGGCGTTGTCCTGTGAACAAGCGGGTCGAATTCCGACGAGAACAATGGCAAGAACACAAATAAATTGAATTTGAGTCATCTCTAGGCTCTCAGGCTGGGAAGGCCATTTCATTATAAGTGAATCTGGAATGCAGCAGTGAACCCCACCAGGACGCTGCGGTTGAATCTGGCGAGCAGCACCAAAACCTGTATGCTTTTGGCGTTTTCTGACCAAAATCGGTAACCATGGAATCCTACTGGTTCCCACCTTCGATAATATCGGCAGTGGTCAGGGCTTTTGCAGCGCGAACTTCACTGTTGACTGGATCAGTGACCGCATAAGTGAATCCTTGACTGGTTCCCGCGGCACCCGTTTCTCCGGATTTATTGATCGCCACAAAATTGATGGCCAAATCCTCCGCTTTTTTGGGGTCCTTTTTGGCAATCCGCTCGATGACGTTCTCGATCGCCTCCTGCGGAGAAGCTCCATGGCGCATTTCTTCAACAATCATGAAACTCGCACAGTAACGCATCACGTTTTCACCAATACCCGTTGCTCCGGCTCCACCCACTTCATTGTCGACGTAGAGTCCGGAACCGATAATCGGCGAATCTCCAACCCTGCCTGGAATCTTGTATCCCCAGCCACTGGTACTGCAACCCCCGTAGAGGTTCCCTTGCGCGTCGACACCCACCAGTGCAATCGTATCGTGGTGATTCTCATCAACCTTCTGTTGTTCCTCTTTTTCCGTGGCGTTTTTTTCCAGGTAACCTTCGTAAGATTTTCTTTGTTGATCAGTCAACAGGTCAGTTTTCTGGAAACCGTTTTCCAGGGCAAACTGTTTTGCACCCTCACCGACCAACATCACGTGGATTGTCTCTTCCATAACCTTACGAGCCACGGAAACCGGGTGCAGTATTTCTTCCATTCCGGCAACCGACCCCGCAT
>JAZABE010000345.1:0-2415 GCA_036137535.1 Planctomycetota bacterium
GCTGAAATCCCGTATAGGATTCCAAAATTTACGGTTTTGGCCTTGTCCCGCATTTCTCGCGTTACCTCCTCCAGCGGCACCTTGTAAACCTTGGATGCGGTCACCTGATGAATGTCCGTGCCCGCTCTAAAGGCTTCCAACAGGCCTTCGTCCTGACTTAATTCCGCCATGACCCGAAGTTCGATCTGGGAATAGTCGGCCGCCAACAGCAAGTGATCTTCATCCCGCGATACGAAGGCGGCACGGATTTCCTTGCCCCGCTGTTTTCGAATCGGGATCGTCTGCAAGTTGGGTTCATTGGACTGCATTCGTCCCGTGGCCGTCCACGCTTGTAAATAATGGGTGTGGACCCGGCCTGTTTGGGGGTTTACATGATCCGGTAGTTGGTCGACATAAACAGATTTCAGCTTAACCGCGTTTCGGAAGTCCAGAACATCCCGAACGACCTGGTGTTTCCCGGCTAATTTCTGGAGCTCGGATTCCCGGGTGGAATATTGGCCTGTGGCTGTTTTTTTGGGGTTTTTTTCCAGCACCAGCTCTTCGTAAAGAACAATGCCCAGTTGTTTGGGTGATTCGATATTGAACTCGTGCCCGACCGAATCGAAAATGGACTTTCGCAAAACCTCTATTTCTTGCTCCAGCTGGACCGAATATTTTTTTAATGCCGAAACATCTAACCGGATGCCTTCATGTTCCATGTCAACCAACACGGCGACCAAGGGACATTCCACTGAACAACAGACGTCCGCAAATCCACCAGACTCAATCTCCGGCCGCAAAACGTTTGCAATTTGCAGGGTCACGTCAGCATCTTCACACGCATATTCTGCCACTTTTTCAATGGGAACCTCGCGCAGATTTAGTTGCTCCTCTCCTTTCTCTCCAATCAGTTCTGATATGGGGATTGGCGTGTAACCCAAATAAAGTTTGGAAAGATAGTCCAGCCCATGCCGCATTTCCGGCTCCTTCATTGAGTGGGCCAGCATCGTATCAAACAGCCGCCCCTGGACGCTAATTCCATGCCACTTTAACAGCGTGATGTCATATTTCAAATTGTGTCCCACTTTTTCAATGGACTCATTTTCAAATACCGTACGAAACTGCTCAAGAACCTGACTTGCCTTTTCAGCATCCTCCGGAATGACAACGTAAAACGCTCGGTGAGGCTCAAAGGAAAACGAAAGCCCCAACGGGCAGGCTTCCCGAGGGTCGAGGCCGGTCGTTTCGGCATCAAAACAAATTGACTTTTGTTTCAACAGCGTTTTCAGAAGATCATCCCGCTGAGCCTGCGTGTCAATGGTTTGATAATCATGCTGAACATTCTGGACCGACTTTTCCTCAACAACCTCCTCCTCTCCGAAAAGCTCTCCCTGAATTTCCTTTTCGCGCTCCTCGCGAATCCGGGCCTGCCGAGTCGGCGCCGCAGTGTAAGAATTGCCAAACACCCTTTTGCCAAGTGTTTCAAATTCCATTTCCATGAACAGCTTTTTTAGCCGTTCCTTGTCAAAGGGCTGGCATTGAAATTTTTCGTGTGACTCCTCGTGCGGTACATCCAGTTGGATCGTAACGAGTTTTTTCGAGAGCAGCGCCATCTCTCTATTCTCTTCCACTCGTTCTTTTTGCTTCCCCTTTAGCTTGTCTGTGTTCGCCAGTAAATTCTCGATGCTGCCATAAGCGGCGATCAGCTTTTGAGCAGTCTTCGGACCGATCCCGGGAACACCGGGAATATTATCACTACTGTCACCCATTAGTCCCAGGATGTCGATCACCTGATTAATGCGCTCGATCTCCCACTTGTGAAGAACTTCCTGAACGCCAAATATTTCCTGCTCTCCTCCCTTGCGGCCTGGCTTTAGCACGAAAATGTTATCGGTAACCAATTGGTCATAATCCTTGTCTGGTGTCACCATCCAAGACTGGAAGCCTTTGGCTTCTGCCTGCGTTGCAAGCGTGCCAATGATGTCGTCAGCCTCGTAACCCGGGATGCGGATGACAGGTATCTTAAACCCGCCCAACAGTTCATCCACGTAGGGCAGCTGGTCACCAATATCCTCGGGTAGCGATTCTCGCTGTGCTTTGTACTCTGGGTATTCCTCGTGTCGCTGAGTGGCTTCCGGCGTGTCAAACACACAAACCATATGGGTTGGGTTGTGCTTGTTGATCAAGTCCAAGAGCGTGTTGGCCATGCCCATGACCGCCGATGTGCACAAACCGCCAGTTGTGAACTGGGGATTGCGAATCAACGCGAAATGCGCTCGATAAATAAGCGCCATTCCGTCTAAAAGAAACAGTCGTTTTTGGGGTTCAGCCATGAAAGATTCGTGCACTCCCATTCCACGCTAGTCTGATTAAAAAAAATTTTGACTCAAACAAAGATAAACGAACCAAGCCGCCGCGACATGTCCGGTAAAACCA
>JAZABE010000346.1:0-1168 GCA_036137535.1 Planctomycetota bacterium
TGACGGGAACAACGAATTCAAACGAAGGTTCAGAATACTTGCCACTCAAGATTTACCTGGGGCAGGTCTCAAATCAAGGCACTGTTGATTAATCTTGTCAAAAAGCGATGAGATTATTGTCATTTCCAAATTCAAGCCTGCGAGGTTCACATAAAATTTCCAAATCCTTCCGTTCTTTGGCTTGATCAAAAAAGTACTCAGAACAATAAAGTTCGGTTAGATGCAGAGTATTTTTAATCCACATCACCTTGGCCGTTTTAGCATCGCAAAACCCTACCGTGTTGAGCGCTTCGTCGATAATTTGTCGGTCGTTCGGGAAATCAATGGGCAACATCCCCGCCGTAACATGCCCGGAAGTTAAACAATTTATCCGCGTCGACTCGACATTCATTTGCTCCAGAACCCGGGTGCGACAAAATTCGACCATGCCAATACCTGTCGCGTTTCCATCGGTTGCCTCTGTAAGACTTCGAACAGCGATGCGTTTGATTTTCGGAAATTCATGTTCAGCAGGGTAATGATCGTAAAATTTCCTACCAACAATATTGGTATCCAACCCGGCACCGCTAATCTCTTTTCCAATCTCATCGAGAATCAAAAAGTCAGCTTGGTCAAACGGAAGGCCAGGCATCATCCTCATTGCCATCTGTAGCATCTCTTCTTCACGCGATTCAATTGAATCCGGTGAAACCAGTTGCACCTGAGCTGTTTCTTCATAACCATTTTCAATGATTCCAACCCCACAGAGAACATTACACTTGTCAATAACCTCTCGAGCGACGCTTCTGACTATTTGATCAAACGTAAAATCCTTAATGGCCTTGTGGTAAACTTTCGCTCCTTCATGCTTTCCAAGTCCAATCAGCATCATTTTCATCAGGCCACTTTGGATCGGACCCGTAAAATCGGTATGGGGCTTAACACGGCCACAAACCACAACGTAATCGGCCAGCCAGGCTTGTTTGTCAAAATGAACAGGAAAACCTTCACTGGCATCACAAACAACAATCGTTTCCATCGAAGACCGCACTTCACAACCACAAAATTCGTCCGTGATATTGTAATGCGATAAAACCCTGAGTTGTCCCTCGGCGGTCCCCCCCCCGTGGCTCCCCATGGCCGGCACAACAAAGGGAATTCCTCCCCGTTTTTTGATATTGCTAGCAAT
>JAZABE010000347.1:0-5351 GCA_036137535.1 Planctomycetota bacterium
ATCATCAGTAGCCTTCCAGCGAGAAAAACTATGTCACTTTTATTGACCGAAAAAGCAGCTAACGAAATCCGTCGAGCAATGGAGGAGCAAAACCCTGGACAAGATGTCATGCTTCGAGTGGGCGTCAAAGGAGGGGGTTGCAGTGGTTTTCAATACGCACTGGATTTTGACGACAAATCGGACGACGAAGCAGACCTAAAAATCGAACAGCACGGGGTGACGGTGGTTGTCGACAAAAAATGCCTGCTTTATCTCGAAGGAACGACTCTCGATTATTACGAAAGCATCGAAAATCGTGGCTTTACCTTCGACAACCCTAACGTCACCAAAAGCTGTGGCTGTGGTAGCTCGTTCCAGGCCTAGCTTGGATTGCCCAAAACCAATCGAACCCGTTGGCTAATGGTTAACGGATGGGTGGGTCGTGGTATTGACTGCGAAACTTGAATCCAATCACCGCGTTTAAATTAACCGCGTTCGGCCTACCCGTCTCATCCGAATTTTTCGATGGCCGGCTCGGGCACGTCCTGAACCAATTTCTCGATCACACCCTCGGTCGTCATCCCTGCAGCCTGAGCTTGGAAGTTCGTATTAACCCGGTGCCGCAACACGGGAATCGACACCTTTTTGATATCTTCGATCGAAATACTAAATCGCCCATCCATCGCGGCGATCGCTTTCCCCCCTGCAATCAGGTTCTGCCCGGCACGCGGACCAGCTCCCCATTCAACAAATTCACGAACGTATTCTGGGGCGGATTCATCAGCAGGCCGAGTGGCTCGGACTAACGCCGCTGTATATTTCACAATGTATTCACTGACCGCAACACTGTTGACCAGTTTCTGCAAATTGACAATTGCCCGGCCGGAGAGCACCTTATTGATTTCAACTTTTTCGTTACGGGTCGTCGCCGCAAGAATCTTTTCCTCCTCTTTGACGGTCGGGTAATCAACCTTAATGTTAAACATGAACCGATCCAATTGAGCTTCCGGAAGGGGGTAGGTCCCCTCTTGTTCAATCGGGTTTTGAGTAGCAATCGTAAAAAAGGGATCCGGCAGCTCGAAAGTCGTACGACCAATCGAAACCTCTCGCTCCTGCATTGCCTGTAGCAAAGCAGCTTGGGTTTTGGGTGGGGTCCGGTTGATTTCATCGGCCAAGAGCACATTCGTGAAAATGGGTCCCTCGACAAAACGGAAATTGCGTTTACCTTGCTCATCTTCTTCGAGAACGTTCGTACCGGTAATGTCCGAGGGCATTAAATCCGGCGTAAACTGGATGCGTTTGAAACCAACATCTAGCACCTGGGCAATCGTCGAAACCAGCAACGTTTTCGCCAACCCTGGGACCCCTTCCAGCAAACAATGTCCCCGCGTAAAAATGGCAGCTAAAACCTGCTCGATGACTTCATCCTGGCCAACAATAACTTTGTGCAGCTCTTCACGCATCTTGTGTTGATGCCTGCTAAAATCTTCCAAAAGTTCACCGAGATTTTTTTGTTTATTCACGCTGTTTCCTATTCCCTGTTCTTTCAACGCCGATTGCTCAGCACCGACTTTTCAACGTTGATTTCCAACTGCTACCCTTAAAGATAGCTGCAAAACTGGATTTCGGGCAGTATGAAGGGGAATGGCTTTTGGGAACTCTTGCCGGAAAATCACGTAAAACTGCGCAAGCCAGCTAATTTCCAGATTCTGGTTGGCGAGTTGGACAGTGGCGCCTAAGATTGGTGGCGGACATTATTCCTATTCATTAAATCCATGCGCCAGATCTTTCCACTTGTTTTAATTCCGTTTTTCTTGCTATTCCTGTTAACCGACTTAGGGTATGCCCAGGTTTCCTCTAAAGACGTCAAAGAAGCCATTCGAGATGCTGTCGGCTACCTCAAAAAAAATCAACGGGACGACGGAACCTGGATGGATTGGAATGACAACGAAAAATTTGGAGTCACGGCGTTAACGACTTTTGCGTTACTCAATACCGGCCTGGATTCTCAGGACCCAGTCATTCAAAAAGCGTTACGGGCGTTAAAAAAAATGGACACGTCCCGCGCCGCCACCTACACGCTTTCATTTCAGACCATGGTCCTTTGCTTGGATAACCCAAAAGCCAACCTCCCCTTGATTCACAACAACGTTGACTGGTTTGAAAATCGGCAATGGAAAGGCAATTCTGATCGAGCCGGTGGCTGGGGATATAACTGGCAAGGTAAAGACGTCACTCGGCCGGACAACTCCATCAGCCAGGTTGCTCTTCTGGCTCTTCATGAGGCACAGATGGCCGGTGCCAAAATCAAACGGGAAACCTGGGCACTCGCTAAACAATATTGGGAACGCCAACAAAATCTCAAGGGTCGCGGCGCAGGTGGATTCGGGTATGAAAACCCTCTAGCGGGTGAAATGCGGGGGTCGATGACTTGTGCTGGAATTTCTTCATTAATTATTGCAACCGAAAATTCACTCACGCTCGATGAAATCTTGGCCAATGGAAAAATCCAATGTTGTGGGAAATCAAGCAGTGATGACAACTACCGAATCAAGCAAGCCATCAAATGGATGACCAAAAATTTTTCAGTTTCTAGTCACCCGGTCGAACACAACGGCCAACTCCGACGAACAAAAAATGAGTTGTATTACCTGTATAGCCTGGAACGTGCCGGAAGACTGGCTGGCAGACGATTCTTTGGCGGCCATGACTGGTACCGGGAAGGTGCCGAACACCTGGTCCGTTCCCGGGGCGGGAAAGACTACTGGGCTTTTTTTCATGATGGCCGCAAAAGCGATATCCGGGTCACTCAAAATACAATTGGCACCGCTTTTGGCCTCCTGTTTCTCGCCAAGGGGCTTCGTCCGGTCCTCATTGGGAAATACCAGTACGGGGAAGATCAGGATTGGGATATCCACCGCAAGGGGATTCATTTCCTGACCCGGGAAACCGAAAAATCTTGGAACCGGAAACTAAACTGGCAATCCATCGACGGACGCCGGGCTTCGGTGAACGACCTGCTGGAAGCCCCGGTTTTATTTATCAGTGGCCGAAAGTCATTCAAGCTGACGCAGGAACAAAAAGAGAACCTTAAAGAGTATGTTAATCAGGGCGGTTTTATTTTTGCAGAAGCCTGCCAAGGTGATGGGTGTGACCCAGGACAATTTGATGCGGATTTCACGTCAACCATGGAGGAAATTTTCAACACTGAATTTCAAATACTAGATGTGGGACATCCGGTTTGGAACGCAAATCAAAAACTCTATCCAATGGACTCCCGTCCACTTAAGGGCCTCCAGGCTTGCTGTCGCACCAGTGTCATTTACTGCCCGGCCAACCTGAGTTGTTTTTGGCAACTCAACCAACCCCGGTTCCGAGAATCACTCAGCGGTTCCAACAGGGAAAATGTCAATTTTTGTTCTAACTTGGGAATCAACGTACTTACGTACGCCACCAATCGGGAGGTCAAAGATCGTTTAAATCGTCCGAAAGTCGAAACTTCTCAGGTCGACAACGTGTCGCCCGACCGAATTGAAATTGGAAAGATCGTCCATGAAGGCGGGGCTGATGACGCAGCCATCGCCTTGCAAAACCTGATGCAGTCTGCTCGCCGTGAAGCTATGCTCCCGTTCAGTCTCAAGAAAAATCTGGTTTCCATCACCGACCCAAAAATCTACCAGTACCCCATCCTGTTCATCCACGGGCGTTTTGCATTTGAATTTTCAGATCAAGAAAGGCAAACGTTAAGAAAAATGGTGACAGAGGATGGTTTCTTTCTCTTTGCGGACTCAGTCTGCGCCAGTAAACAATTCACAGAATCTTTCCGCAAAGAGATGAAATTAATTTTTCCCGAGGCAAGGCTGAAACCCGTGCCCAAATCTCACGAAGTTTTTTCCGAAAAGTATGGCTCTGATATCTCGACGGTACTCTTGCGAACGCCCCTCGATCGCGATGACCCAGCGGGGCAAAAATACCGTGAAACCAAAACGTTGCCATGGCTTGAAGGAATCATGGTTGACCAATCATTAGGTGTAATCTTCTCGCCAATGGACTTAAGTTGTGCCCTGGAAAATGCAAAAACCGTTGAGTGTCGAGGCTATAAAACCGATGATGCGGCCCGGATTGGCATCAACATCCTTCGCTATGCCCTCAACCGGGAAATTCCCGACTAAGCTACTGACCATGAGTCAGAAAGCTCGGTTTCAAGCCTCGCTCCGGCAAACCACTTGTCGGCAACCACTGCAAGCTTTCTCGATGCAGAGCAATCGCCAGTCAATTGCAATCTAAATGAAATGCGAGTGACTTGCGACAATTCAACAATTGTTGAAAATCATAACTTTGAGAAACCCCCACCCCAAACCCAAAAGTGATAATGGGCAAAAAGTACATCTACGAAATCGCTGACCTCACCAAAAAGCATGGAACACGTGAAGTCTTAAAAGAGATTTGGTTGGCATTTTATCCCGGTGCCAAAATCGGCGTGTTAGGACGAAACGGTTCGGGAAAAAGCACTTTACTCAAGATCATGGCGGGATTAGATACAGAATTCGACGGGACCGCTAAATTGTGTGAGGGGTTCACCTGTGGCTACCTTTCTCAAGAACCTCAACTGAACACCGAAAAAGATGTTTGGGGCAACGTGGAAGAAGCTGTTGCGGATCGCAAACAAATGCTGGATCGATTCAATGAACTTTCCTTGAAATGCGGAGAACCACTTGAGGAAGCTCAGATGCAAAAAGTCTACGATGAGATGGGGCGTCTTCAAGATCAAATCGAGGCAACTAACACCTGGGAACTTGATCGTGAGATCGAGATCGCGATGACGGTAATGAATCTGCCAGACAAAGATGCTGAGGTCAAGCTTCTTTCTGGTGGTGAAAAACGACGCGTTGCCCTGTGCAAGTTACTGTTAACTAAACCCGATTTATTATTGTTGGACGAACCCACCAACCACCTCGACGCAGACTCCGTCAGTTGGTTGGAACGAACCCTCGGCGAATACCACGGAACGATCGTTGCGGTCACCCACGATCGGTACTTTCTGGATAATGTTGCCGGCTGGATTTTGGAATTGGACCGTGGCGAAGGCATCCCATGGGAAGGCAACTACTCGTCGTGGTTGGAACAAAAACAGACGCGACTCGAGCAGGAGGAGAAATCCCAAAAAGCCCGACAACGAGCCTTGTCCCGGGAACTCGAGTGGATTCGCATGTCACCCAAAGCCCGCCAATCCAAGAGCAAAGCCAGGATTGCAGCCTATGAACAACTCGCATCAGAAACATTCAAAGACAAGGTCGACGAATTCGAATTACAAATTCCCTCGGGAAAACACCTGGGCGACTTGGTGATCCGGGCAGAGAATCTGGGAAAAC
>JAZABE010000348.1:0-2102 GCA_036137535.1 Planctomycetota bacterium
AAAATCCTGGTGAAATTTCGATACAACTCAATGGTTGGAAGCTTAGGTCGGATCAGGAGAACCTTTCGGAAGATTCGCTGTTGCGAAACGTGTCGGTAGCACCAACGTTTTTTCTCGGTAATTCTCAGCGTAAGGTGATTGAGTTTTCATTGGAAAGTTCAAAACCTTTTGGGAAGAAGGAAATTCGGCTCCCCTGGATTAAAGGCTTAGATTTTGGAGGGATCGAATTAGTCGTTCGTTGCCAAGAAGGCGTCGACGCAATGGTTGAACGGGTGTTGAACCCGGGATTCGAATGGAATTCTGGTTTTGATGTTGAAACGGTTTCCAGTGACAAGGAGGTGGTGTTGGTGAGCCGTACCCCTCAACCTGGTTCGGTCCAGTTGACCGTAAAAGAGTCAGAGACTTTGTGCCGGGGTCAACAAGAAATCTTTCTTTATGAAACCCAGGGTACCTTTTCACAGAAGTTCACGTGTTCATTGGAATCGAGTCGGCCCTTTGATACGTGTGCGTTGCAGACCCCGGGCGGGATTTTAGAATCAGTTCAAATCGGCGGAAAATCCGTTGATCTTTCGAAGATGGTTCCGGGTGAACCGACGGTGCTTGAATTGCCAGGGCTCGTCGGTAAGGTGGTCTTGGAAATAAAAGTTAATTTAGGGCAGTTGGATTCTAATAAAAACCAATTTGATTTACCTGTCTATTATTTGCCGACCCATAGCCGAAGGTCGGCAGCAGCCCAGGAATCGATTGAGATCGCTGGGAGGAGTTTCGGTAGGTTTTCAGTGAAAACCCAGTTGGCCATTTACACCGCTTCAGGCACAGTCTTGAAGCCGGGGTCGCAATGGTTCCCGCTGGAAACGAAGATCGAACAGCTAGGTACTTATTACGAGGGAAACGACGCCCAATATCTTGAACTTTCGAAATCCATTGAAACGGAAAATGAAATTCAAGTTACGAAAGCTTGGTGCCATTCCGAATTGAACAGTCAGGCTCGCCAAGACCGGGTGGTTGTTCGTTTTGTTCCGAATCGTTCCGTCATTACGTGGCAGATTCCAGAAAACGCTAAACTGGTTGCCTGTAAATTAAACGGAAAAAGAGTGTTGCCGCGATTGAGTGGTGGTCGTACTGAAATAAAAACCGCTTTTGACGACTTTGTTTCTGAACAATTGGTTGAATTTGAATTCCGGTATCTCCGTTCTGTTAATGAAAATCGATTTGGTTTGAAGTTGCCAAATACCAGTCGGGTGTTGTGGCCAAAAAAACTGTTGTGGAGTATTGAGCTGCCCGATAATCAATACGTTTTGAATTATTCCGATAGCCTTTCGGCGAGTTACGTTTTGGCTTGGACTGGGTTTTTCCTTCAGCCCACACCGGATTTATCTAATAGCCAAATCGAAAGGTGGATTGGGCTGGGGCGAGACTCTGTAAATAGTGTTCAGAACAATGATTATTTGTTCGCTTCGTTTGGGTTGTCGGATGAGGAGCATGTTTATGTGATTTCCAAACGAAATTTGGTTCTTGTTTTTGGCCTGTTCTTTGTCACGCTAGGATGTGCATTTGTTTCTCTCCGGTTTATGAGGAACTCCTTGTTGTTGGTGACCATTGCTGCAGGGATATTGATTTTTGGTATCTGGTATCCTATCTGGTTTGTGCAGTTGTTGCAGATCGAATTATTCGTCGGGTTTTTGTTTGGCCTCGGTTTTATCGTGAGCCGGGTAACCGGTTGGTTTTATCCGGTTGCCGACGAAACAAGGATAGAGACGAATGTTCCCTCGATGGTGTTAGCAGCTCCAGATTCCGGAGTTGGGCAATCCACTCGGTCTCAAGCACAGCCGCGAATTCCACCCGAGGACCTCTGATGTACGTTTGGGTAGGCTTTGCAATATTGTGTGCGGTCGGTTCGTGGCAGGAAGTTGCCGAAACTGAACCTCAAGCGATACGCCCGGGCGCCATTCAAAAGATTCGAAAGGTATACGTTCCGCAAGACGATGTCGAAAAATTAATTAAAGGTCGTTACCTTCCAGTTGAACTGGAAAAGCTTGGTGAATTCTTTAAGAACGAGGCCTTGAAGGAACTCGAGTTTGCGACCAGTCGTTATGAATTGT
>JAZABE010000349.1:0-1145 GCA_036137535.1 Planctomycetota bacterium
TACCGACACTGAAATCAAAGAACTTGTAAGTGATTATGGAAAGCGGGTGAATGAAGGCAGGACAATCAAGCAGATCATTGCTGACAATGAAATTCCTAGGCTGACGGGTGTCACGGTCTTGGAGGGAAAAGTCTCGGATTCGGTTTTTGGCGACAACCTGAAAACAAGGGACGGTGTTCCGATTCGGTTGATGTTTCGGGGTAACCGTATCTCCACACACGATGTCAACCGAGGCGCCATCCCTTTCAAAGACCAGGTTTTAGCCCAAAACCATGATCACATGCTGAACCTGGTGAAAGATGTCCTGGGTTCATCCCAATTCGAAGTCGAGGGGTTGCTCCCCTCTTCAACGGTCATCCCGGCAGAAAATCTAAATTTGCTCATGGTTGAGAATGTGTTGCGCATGTACATGGCCCAAAGTTCGACCTCCACGTCCTTGTTTCAGCATTGGCTCAAGGTAAAAGAAGAAGGACTATCGGAATTTGAATATGCCGGGCATCAAATCGATGTCAGCTCACTTAGCGAGAATGGTAAGCTTCCCTATCTCATGGACACACCGTCAACCAAGGAAAAAGTGGACCGGACTATTGACCCGGCCTTTTTAATTGAGAATGGGATTTGCACTGCAGGCCAATACCATCATCTGCGAAACGCCTCGATCATGGCATTTGGTATGGTGTCTCAATACTTGCGTGACAAAGGGATGGTGTTAGTCGACACCAAGACAGAGCACGGTCTCAACGCTTCCAATCAAATCGTTGCGGCGGATGAACTCTACACAATGGATTCTTCCCGCTTTTGGAAACTGAATGATGATGGCTCGGTGTTGGAACGAGATGGCAAGCCGGTTTCTTTTTCAAAAGAATTTGCTCGCGGAATGGTCAAGGATGCTGACATGCAGTTTTCAACCGAGCAAAGCAATGAAATTGCCATCCGCTATATCGCCGGCTTACAACATTTAACGGGCAAAGCATTCGAGCCCGATTTGCGTCCGCGCGATCAACGCATCATCGAATCGACAAACCTGATTTTGAAATCACTGACTTAGACGCCATTCCAAAAGTCAGTCGGCCCGTCCACCTGGGAATAATACAAGCTTCGCAATGCCCGCCTTTGGAGAAACCCCGTGGAACACCGACATGACC
>JAZABE010000350.1:0-3799 GCA_036137535.1 Planctomycetota bacterium
GTGGTGGTGGCGGTGGCGGAAACCAACCGTTGTTACCCGCTTCTGCTGAACTAAAGATGCTGAGATCGGCTCAGCTGCGGATCAATCGCCGAACCAAGAGTATTGATGAGATTCGACCCATGAACAAACCACTTACTGAATCCATGAAGACCGAAGTTGCTGGTCTGGCAAAACGGCAGTCAGAGATTTCCGAAATGACGATCAAGCTTATGGAGAAAGTTGGTCAATAACTTAAAAAGGAAACCGATGTACATGAGGCTTTTTTTTCAAAAATTGGCGTTTGCTGTTTTGATGGCGATCTCAATTAACTTGCAGGCAGAGGAACCGACGCCCGTTGATACGATCAACCAATTTCTGGGTTCTATTGAAAAAGACACCAGCCTGGATCCGGTCCTGAAGGAAGAGGTTGTAATTGCGGTAAAGCAGCTTCGGGATGATCCGTTCTCCACAGATGCTGCCATTACTGAAGGTTTGGCACTGATGTACCCAAGCTTTACCCAGGCATTAGAATTGGTCGGCAATGATGAGACGGAAAAGGCGATTGAGGCTTTTGGGAAATTGGTCACCCATGAAAACAAGTTTCTTGCTGCAGAGTCCAAGTACTTTATCGCGAGGGCATATGTCTATGATGAGAACTACGAAAAAGCATTACCAGTTTTAAGAGAATTTGAAAATTCATTTGCTAAAGATTCAGTGCAAACAGGAAACGCCCTCTACCTCAAAGGGATTGCGTTGGCTAACACTTTGGAAAACAAGGAAGCGGTTCAGGTATTGACCCGATTTATTGACCAGTATCCAAACGCTTCTGAACGAATGCGGGTTGGGGCTTGGCGGCAGCTACAGTTGGTGTCGTCAATCAAAAAGGATTCATTGGGTGATGTATTTCAGCGAATGGATTTTTCCAGACGACGGCTAAGCCTCCAAAAGACAGATCAGGAAACCAAGATTCAACAGGACCACATCGTAAAGATGTTGAATACCATGATCAAGAAAGCGGAAGACCAAGAAAAGAAAAGTAACAGCAAGAGTGATAAACCTGGGGAGCAACAAAAACCAAGCCAGGGGAGCGGTCAGAGTGAGGGAAAAGGCAAAAGCAAGCAAGGCCAAGGGAGCAAAAACGCGGATGGGTTTGCCAAAAGAACGTTTGGTGCGGGTGATGCAAGTGATTGGAGCAAACTGCGAGACCGTGAACGCGATCCGGCATTTAACGCATTGAAAGAAAAATTTCCAGCTCGTTACAAGGAGCTGGTAGAACAGTACTACAAGAGCTTTCAGGGTGGTGGATCCAAGTAATTGAAAATTTGTCTATAATAAAAAGACGCGGCACACGATGTGTAACGCGTCTTTTTTTTGCCACCTAGAGCCTGGTCAGTCGGTTTTTCGTAAAAGTAGATATTTGGCCCGCATGAAAATTAACCTCAACCTGCCCGTTATTCTATTTGTTGGTTTTGCCTGCTGCGCGGCAGGCACTGCCCAGGTTGAGCTGTGGCGTATCGATGGACAATCCAGTTCCGTTGAAGATGTCACCGTTGAAAATGAGCAGGTTGTTGCCGGTGCAGAAGAAATAGATATCAATGAATTACGGTTAATCGATTTTAAACGGCCGATCAACTCGTCAGATTTAACACCGGAAGTCAATCTTTTCGGAGGTGGAAAAGTCCTTGTGACCAGTGTGGTTTTTGCTGATGAAATATTCACGATTGACACTGGGGGGGGGAACGCTGCAGCTCAAATCAAGTTGGGGGTGGATGCCGTTACACGAATCCGATTCAATAAAAAAGAGCGGTTGCCTCTTTATGAAAATGCAAAAGCAAAAGAGGATTTGGATCAGCTTTTTGTGCGAATCAAAGGCAGCTACCAAATCGTGCCCGGGATCGTCGAGAGTATTGGAGAAAACGTTAAGATTCTCTATGAAGAGGATGTGATTGGATTCAAGACAGAAGATGTATACGCAGTGATCCTTGCCCAAGATGCGGAACGTGCAAATGCCGTGATTAATGGATCGGTGTTTCTAACAGAAGGGTCGAAAATTAACTGTCTGGTGAAATCGGTAGCCGGTGAAAAGGTTTTGGCCACAGTGGGGGGAATCGCTGACATCGAAATCCCTGTCGGCCTGGTCAGTAAAATCGAGATTAAGTCAAATCGGTTAGCATTTCTGTCGGATCTGGGCCCTAAAACGGTACGGAATCTTGACGGTTCCGTTTTCGTTCGAAAATGGAAAAAGGATAAGAATATTACGGGTGGGCAGCTGGTCTTACGGGATAGATCCCAGAAAGTTTCACGCACCTATAACAAGGGTCTGGGCACCAAGTCTGGAATGACCCTAGTGTTTGAAAACGAGGGTTTTGACCGTTTCGTTGCGACGATTGGAATTGATGCGAGTACGGGTGGAAATGGGCTTTGTCGCGTTAAGGTCATCGCAAGCGGCGATGTGCTGTATTCAACCGACGTTGCAGGTGTCGATATTCCGAAAGTTGTGGATGTTGATATTGCTGGAAAAAATAACATTGAATTGAGCATTGAATTCGGTGGAGATTTTCTAGATCTCTCGGATCATTTGAATTGGTGTGATGCTCGATTCGTAAAAAAATCTGACTGAACAAAGGAAGGCCAATGGGGAATTCTATTCGATTCCTAATGGTGGCAGGATTTCTCAACTTGGTTTGTGTTTCCGTTCTTGCCCAGTCCGCATTGCCAATGCCGGATTTGAACGACAAAGAAATGGACCTGATTCTCGCAGCCGAAAAAGCGAGAATTGATGCGATTAAGAAGGTGATGGGTTCAGTGGTTTCGATCTACGGCGAGATCCGTGGTGGGGGCGGATCGGGTGTCATTTTTGATCCGAGTGGCTTGGCCCTGACGAATCACCATGTTGTTGCCGGTGCGGGTGTTTCAGGTTGGGGTGGAATCGCTGATGGGAAACTATACAAGTGGAGACTTGTGGGGACCGATCCGGGTGGGGATGTTGCCATTATCAAACTCGAAGGTCGACAGGATTTTCCGTACTCTCCTCTGGGGAATTCGGACGAGGTTCAAGTTGGCGATTGGGCAATCGCCATGGGGAATCCATTTGTATTGACGGAGGACCAAAAGCCGACGGTGACGCTGGGGATTGTGAGTGGTATTGAACGCTATCAGCCGGGGGCCGGTGGCAATCAACTGGTTTATGGAAACTGCATTCAGGTGGACAGTTCGATCAACCCGGGTAATTCGGGTGGTCCATTGTTTAATCTGCAGGGTGAAGTCATTGGAATTAATGGCCGGGGTAGTTTCTTGGCTCGGGGACGGGTGAATGTTGGACTGGGTTACGCGATTTCGGCAAATCAGATTAAGAATTTTATTCCAGATTTAATGGCGACCAAACTGGTAGAACATGGAACGTTGGATGTTCGGTTTGGAGTTCGACAGGGAAAAGTGGTATGCGATGCAATGTACAACGCCGGGGTTGAAATTGTGAACCAAGGACTGGAATTGGGTGACGAATTACTTGAATTTGAAGGGTGTAAGATCAAATCAAACGATCAGTTCACGAACCTGATTTCCATGCTACCGGAAACGTGGCCTGCCAACGTGGTGTTCAGAAAACCGGATGGAACCATCAAGGACGTTTATGTCCGCTTGGTGGGTTTGCCTTATAAGAAGCGGGCACCCCGTTCACGTCCGGTTCCCCCACCCCGTCAGGAGAAGGGCGAAGGGGGAAAAAAAGGGCCAACGCCAGAACAAAAACGGGCGGCTGAACGCCAAAAAGCGATGGCCAAGGTGATGTTGACCCAAGCCGGAACAATCCGCGATGAAAAGC
>JAZABE010000351.1:0-1056 GCA_036137535.1 Planctomycetota bacterium
TGAAGGAAACCGCTGGTTTCGATCTTGATTCCTTCCTGGTCATTTCCGGGATCCAAGGTAAAGGTAGCCGTGTTGAGGATGACATGGTCCGGGTCCAGGAAGTTGTTGCTTAACGTTGCCAGTTCTCTTAGCCAAACGGCTTGCTTGTTTTCAAAGTTTTCGATTTTTTCGATGTCGCCAATGATCTCTTTGGCGATCTTATCGTTTTCGGTCATTAAGGTAATCTGGTCACGGATGTTTTTGATTTGACTAGATTTCTGGGCTAGTAGCAGATAGCTGATTCCGCCTAATCCAACAAACAAGATCGCTGCGGCAATCGCGATGAGCATCTTGATTCGCTTGTTGCCGGAATCCAGTGACGGTTTACGAGGGTTGAGAAAATCAATCGTCTCGGTTGTTTTAGCAGCATGGTCAACCAGTAAGCCGACCAGCGAAGCATAGTTGCCCGGCTTCTCGGGTTGATGTTTTAATCCTTTGACATGGTCAAATGGATTTATGAACTCGACATCGAAGTTCAGTTCCTTTTCAATTTCAGCTCGCAGTCCTCCAAAATTGGACTCCTCTCCAAAGATTACAACACTTTTTGCTTCATAATCTTGGATCTGGTTTTTGGCTGCGGCGAGCGTCCTGCGGACTTCACTGATGATTTGGAGGCTCGGGTTGTCAGAAGTAGCGCGAATCGTTCGGGTTAAACAGAGTTTGCCGTAAGCGACGACTTCGAGGTTGAATGTCTTGTCAGCCGGGTTGAGGATGATGTAATTTTTGCGGTCAGTGGTAATGGACTGAGAAAGGGCGGTGGTACACGTTGCTCGAAGTTTAACCCCTTTGACATTGAGGCCGGCCGAGAGGCATCCGGTCTTCAAGTTGTCGATGGTGTTTTTGGGGATTGTGGCAGCCAGGACTCGTTTTTCTTCTCCCGATTCCGAGAGCGAAAGAAAATCGACCGGGGAATCTTCGGTGCAATTAGTAAACTGTCGAATCGCCTGGAAGCGAACAATCTCTGGCAGTTCGTGATCTGGAACCACGGGGACTTTAATCATTCTTAGTTCACTGAGC
>JAZABE010000352.1:0-3759 GCA_036137535.1 Planctomycetota bacterium
GAATACCGTTGGTTTTCACGCTCACGGGAAGCCTTGGATCGCGATCAAGCGGGCCCGTTTTCTGAAATAAAGAATCTGCTCCCCAGGGCACAAAATGTATTTTTTTTGATTTGGGAAGCACGTAAAAATAAAAATTATTGCGATTGGCAGCGTAGCCATCCCAAAATCCAAGTAAACTTTCAGCGGCCCAGAATCGATAAAATGCATCTTCATCCACGTGGTCAAAGATTTCCTTGATTTCGTCGTAATCGCTTGACTCTAATTCTGCCACAAACAGTAAATCTCCGCTGTTAGGGTATTGGTTCATCCCGTGGATAGCCAACACGTTATCCGTGGGTTTGAGCAAGTTGACGTGAGAAGTGATGTCAAACCGTTCAAACGTTTTGGCCGCCCCATCCGGGTGACTGGACGTAGCGCTGGATTCCCAGGTTAATTCCGCAGGAGCGTTGGCGGAAATGATTTTGGTGCCATTAAGATAAGCGACGAAACCATCGTCGTATTTCATCTTGAGAAAAAGGTTTTGAGCTTTGGCCTTCTTTAAATCTTTAACTTGAAAGGGGAATCTCAAGTAAACAGAACTGCTTTTTCGGTAAAGTTGTTCCTTGAAATCAAATGATTCACTAATGAATTCCTGGTACCCCCTGCTGGTTTCAAAGCCGGCCCCGTTTCTTCCGGGGATCCAGTTTTGGTCATCGAATTCTGGGCTGATCCAGTCATCGTTTAGCTTGGCATCTAACGGAACCCAGGCTTTGCCAGGGGAATCGCTCGAAACCAATTTGTCGCCGTCCTGCTGGTGAAGAGCTTCGATGATTTCCCGAATTACCTTTCTTCCGAAATCCTCTTTTCCGAATTTTCGTTCAAAAGCCATGTCCCAGCCTTCGTAAAAATCGACGACCGTGCCTTCGAACAACGTTCCTTTTGACGTGTCGAAGCCTCTTTTGACCAAAGGTTTCTTGGCCGATTCAACGTGTGAATAAACGCCGAGATTCACCCCGTTAACGTAAACTTTGGCCAGTGCGCATTGGGGTGCGGGCGAGTTGATGGCATTAAAGAATCGGTATGTCATGTACTGACTTAGCTGGGTCAAGTCCTGCTTGTTGTTGTTGAGTGTAAGTACAGACATACCGGCGACGTTAGCTTTTTTGTCAAACGAATTCAGCTTGACTTTCAGTGATGGTCGCTCTGAACTTTGGGAGCCAATAAAACCTTTTTTCGGACCGAGACATGGGGGAATTGAACACCGTCAATCACCACTGAAGCGTCAACATAGGTGTAGGGGCTTTCTGGGGGGGATGTTTTTCGACTTTCATCTAGGGCGGAAAAAAAGGTCCGAGTTTCCTGCCGGATTTTGTCCCAGTCGGCCTTTTTCAAGGTGATGTGTACCTGGATGAGCCGATCGGTGGGAAAAAGATCTGCCATCGTGAGTTCGTCGCCTGCCGCGTTCGGCTGAACCAAACCGAAGCTGGTGAAAACCAGTGACAGCATTAAGCAAAAGGCGTTGGTTGGGTGAAGGGTAAGAAAACGGTCTAACGTCGACATCGAATTAATCCTCTTGCCCTGGCTGTTGGGTCTCAATTCGCAAAAGCGTGATCAAGCGATTTTAGCAAGTGGATTGAAGACTTACCCTAGACTCCACGCAGTGACCACCGTTACAGTATAGTTGATCCGCTTGGTGCCATTTAGGCAATGGGAGGTTGGGAAGGAAAAGCGTGAGGTTTTCAATTAGTTGATTTTTAACACACTGGGTTTTGAGTGTTATCGGCATCCCAGTTGTGCTGAATTTTTCAAGATACGGTTCGATACATTCAGCTAATAACGGCTCCTCCCAAGGAACTTAAACTCGACCTGTTCGGCACCAATTATTTAAGTGCCAATAGCGTTCTCCCTGCTGCCTTTTGCATCGTTGATGAGTCTGTCTTAAGAAAAGCGGCTTACTGGATCAGTCAGGTGTTGGCCAAGCGACCGGACGTACGGACAATCTTGGTTTAATCACTGTCGGCCACCAGGTCGCTGCTGCAATCACGCCGACACGCGGTCGGAACTGAAACATTGAGATGCCAGGTTGGCCTCAATAAGGGAAGAAGTGTTTGGCGATGTGAAACTGGCTGACACCGACCTGAAACGTGTTTAGATGGTCAGCTCGCTGGGTGCGTCTCCAGGAAATCGCCAACGTTCTGTTGGCCGCGTTGGTTAAAAAGAAACCAATGCGAAATGATCACACCCGTGAATAGAACGGTTGGAGAAGAGACGTTTGAGAATTGGATTGGCGTTCTGGCCGGGTGGATTTAGGAATCGCTCAGAAGGATTATTGGGGCTGCCGTGCGCTGATCAGATCGGTAAAGTGTAGGAATTGAAAGTGGAAACTTGAAAGGAAATCATGAAAACCTTTAACGTTGGATTATTGTTTGCGTTGATTGTCTTTGGTATTGGCAATGTGACTAGCATTGCGGTCAATCGGGCAGCCCTGCAGGAAGAACCGGAAGTTCCCAAACCGATCCCGAACTACCCGCGATGGGAATATAAGAACGTTCCTCGAAACTTTGATGAAGAATTCAGTGAGCGGACGCTCAATAAACATGGTAAAGAAGGCTGGGAGCTGGTGATTATTTACGAAGACCAGGAAACGGCAGTATTTAAGCGTCCCTTGGAACTTCAGATGCCCCGCATTGAGCAGTAGTGTTACTGGTTTTGCAGTTCGTCGGCTATGGTTCGCAACAGTGAATTGAAACCGGAGGCGTCTTGGCCTATCTCCCAGGCCATAACCCCACCCAGCTTTTCGGTGTCGGCTTTGTTTACCTTGCGACGGACCAATTGGGGTCCATTGAAAGCAAACCCAGCGATCAAATTGCTATCGGTTTGGGCCGGGGATATTTGGGCCAGTTCTGAGTAGGGTTTGGCCGTATTGTCTTTGCTTCGCCCGTAGAACGGAATTCCAAGGATAATTTTTTTTCGGGGGCAGCCGCCGCGAAGCAAGCGGTTTAAGTCCGAGCTTGTTTTTTCGATCGTTGCCTGAGGAAAGCCGTGATCGTATGCCATTAGGTGAACACGATCGACGGTTTTGTAAAATTCGGGTTGAAACGTTTGCCAACCTGCTTGAGCGATTGTGACCATTAAGTTTTTAGGGGAGAACTGCTCGGCTGTTTCTTTCACGAGCAATTGGAAACCATTGACTTGTTGGCGTTGCTTGGGATGTTCCCAGTCATAATCAATTCCGTCGAAATGGTTTTGTAAACAGTAATTCCGCGCCGCCTGAATGAATTTACGACGGCCGAGAGGGGTGGCGACGATTTTGTTAAAGCCAGCGGATTGCTTCCATCCGCCAACGGTAAACAGGATTCGGCAACTGGATTGTTTTTTGAACGAACGGAGAATGGCAAGGTGTTTTTCGGGGATAGCCGTGGGGTCAAATCGTCCGTCGTCGGGGGCAGGCATCCCAAAGTAAATTAAATCCGTAAGTGGTCCAACGGTCTTGGACCAGTTTTCGATCCGATAGGCAGGGAGATAGCCGACGACCGCAAACTCTTCAGCGGAAAGGTTGAAGCTAAATCCCAGGCTGGATATTATCCATCCAAAACCGTGAAGTAGTATCCAGCCAAAACCATGCGTTTGTCTTGGCAACAGTTTCATCTGGCAAAAGCGTCCATTTCAGGGTAACGATCGGTTTGGATCAATGTTCTAGAGGTCAACATCCGACGGAAGGCCTTGTTGTAACGTCATCACTGTTGATTAGTTTTGGCCGCTTTTCCAAAATAAGGCAGG
>JAZABE010000353.1:0-2031 GCA_036137535.1 Planctomycetota bacterium
CGAAAATGCCAATCTTATCGTTGACGGTCGAAAAGTGGAGGGAAGCATCGATTTCAAGAAAGGCGATCGTATCAATGTCAGCCTCAAATCACTCCCCTCGGCTGGCATGCATTTTTTACAGGTCCAAAATCAAAATGGACTTTTCAGCAATGACTTTATATTCCATGCTGCAGAAAACGAGGCCAGTGCGAAAGAGCTTCGGAATCAACTCGACCCTCGAATCGTTCGTCGGCGGCTGGCAGAGGCGATCAAAAAAGGTGATCTTAAAACCACAAGAGCGCTAATTGAGAGGGGTGCAGGTTTAAATGACCGGCGGGAAGAGAGCGGCATGACACCTCTGTCCGTTGCTGCATTTCACGGGCAAGTCGAGATCGCCAGATACCTGCTGAACCGGGGAGCTGAAATCAACCGCGGAAACAGAGATGGAAATACCCCCCTGCTGTTAGCCGCATTCATGTGCCGTGAAAAAATGTGCCTTTTTCTCTTATCCAAAGGTGCGAGCACCTCTCAACGGAATCGGCGACGGGAGAACTCGGTCGATGTCGTCTCGAAAGAATGGAGTAATCAACTGGCCGATTTTTATCAGGGAATCATTGAACGCGAACAAATGGACCTCACGGTTGCCGAGATGGAAACGGGGCGTCCCAAGATCAAGAAAATCCTCGAAGCAGTACGGGCAAAACGCAGAAAGAGAGACTAAGCACCAAGAGAACTTTTTAGGAATGATGCTCTTGGGATCACTGGCGATCTCCGCCTCGCCGCCATCGGTGGTAATTTTCTGATCAAGCCCAATCGGCACATCGACACCCGAAACCGGTTACCCCGTTGATTTGCATTTGGGTGATTCTCAATCCAGAATCGGTAATCACTCACTCCCCGGATCGCCCCAACGATCGGGAATTTCCGATCTCTGCCCCGGTCCATTTATGCAGCAGCCGCTTTACTGGCTTCTGTCGATTTCAGTAATCAAGTTTGCTACATTGGTTTTATGGACACAAAGTTGGCTTTAATTTTGACCTGTGTGATTGGAACCACTCCGTGGGTCACCGCTGAAGATTTCAGTTTTGAAAAAAACATCAGGCCGATCTTTGAGCAAAAATGCGTTCGGTGCCACAACCCGAGCGAAGCGGAAGGGGGATTGGATCTCACTTCGGCAGAGGGGCTTCTCAAAGGAAGTGAGAACGGAAAAGTCATCCTCTTTGACCAGTTGGATGACAGTCAACTCTTACAGCAAGTCATTTCAAAGTCGATGCCACCCAAAGGCGCCCAACCACTGACCCCGAAAGAAATTGATACGATCCAAACCTGGCTGGATTCCGGTGCAACGTTCAACAAGGCAATCGCCCCTTCCAAGGTAACCCAAGAGCGAATTATCCCCCTGATCCACCTCCGCTGTGTCAAGTGTCATGGCCCCTCCAAGCAGGAAGCCGGACTCGATCTGCGGACGGTTGAATCAATGAAAAAGGGAGGAAAAAGTGGCCCAGCCATGGTTGCCGGAAATTCCCAAGCCAGTCTGGCTGTCCAAAAGATCCGGGCCGAGCAAATGCCACCGAGAAAAAGAATCGTTCCGGACAGTGTCAAAACCATGACACCTTCGGAACTGGAGATTCTGTGCAACTGGATCGATCAGGGAATGCCCAGTGCCCCCAAACAACCTTACCAAGTTCACACTTCAAAAGCCGATCGTAACTTTTGGTCCTTCAAAACCCCTAAAAAGGCAATTGCCTCCCCAGTTCAAAATCCAAGTAGGGTCAACAACGCTATTGATTCTTTTGTTCTGGCCCAACTGGAAACCCGGGGACTCGGTTTTAACCAATCAGCTACCAGAGAGGTGATGATTCGCCGACTTTATTTGGACCTACTCGGTCTTCCTCCAGGCAGCGAGGTAATTCGCTCTTTCCTCGAAGACAAACGGGAAGATGCCTACGAACGACTGGTGGACCGGGTCCTTCTATCACCCGAATTCGGCGAAAAATGGGCCAGCCACTGGCTGGATTCAGCCGGTTACGCTGATTCAGAAGGCGGCCAAAA
>JAZABE010000354.1:0-2285 GCA_036137535.1 Planctomycetota bacterium
CAGACCCAACGGTTTTGAACTGGATTACCCAGCCTCCTTCTTTAAGCGTCTGCAAATGCAACCTCCACCCAGGGAGGGAAAATACACGGTTCAATTGGAAAGTATTTTACGAAACCAAAACGAACAGGAGCAATTAAGAGTTTTTGAGCAAATTGACGAGGTGCTTCTCAGGCCTTGGCGGCGAGAAGAATTCCCCGCAATCGCCCGCTGGCTTGAGCACAACAAAACGCCACTGGCCAAAATCCATGACGCGGTCCAAAGGGATCGTTATTTTCTACCCCTCCTGTTAACACCAGGCGAAACGGAAGCCAACAGCCATTTCCCACTGGGAATCCCCTATTTACCCGGCGTCTATTTGTGTAGAGACATTTCCCGTCAACTCTGTGCCCGCAGCATGTTGCACTTGGCCAACGCCAACTCAAAAGCCGCCTGGAAAGATCTTTTGGCGAGTTACAAATTAGCCCGGCTGGTCGGACAGGGCCCCACTCCGGATGAGACGCTGGTCGGGTACACTCTGGAATCCATGACCCAGGAAACCGTGTTGGCCTTTATTCAGCAGACCCGGCCAACACCTCAAACCATCCTCTCTTATCGGTTAGCAATAGACCATCTTCCTCCCTTGCCTCAAGTGAGCCAAAAAATCAACCTGGCAGCAAGGTGCGCCTGCCTAGAAGTCATTTTAATCCTTTCCCAGGGGCCTCAAGATCTTGGCAGTCGGCTGGATTTGATTCCCTCGGCAGCAGGTCTGGCTAACATCACCAAAATGCTTGAACCCGTTTTGTCACCAGACTGGGACACCGCTCTTCGAACTGCCAATCAATGGTATGACCGGACCGTGGCAGCCCTCAAGTTACCGAACTACTCGCAGTATCAAAGGGCAATTCGAAAAATTCGCGATGAATTAAGCACCTACAAGCCCCCTTCCGGAGACTTTCTAAAGACTGTTCAGCCCAAGGCGAAACAGCGAAAAATCGTCTCTGAGATCATTGGAAATCTGGCAGTCGCAATAATGCTGGCGGATGAAATCAACCTCAGCCGCACCGAGTGGCTCATCCGGCAACAAGGAAACAACCTGCAGCTAGCCTTGGCATTAGCTGCGTTTCGTTCGACACACGATCGGTATCCGAATCAACTCAGCGAACTTGTGCCGGCTTACCTAAAACACATCCCGCCGGATATTTTTTCTGGGAAACGGCCAGTTTACCGCCGACTGAAAAACGGTTATCACCTGTACAGCGTGGGCCCCAATCAACGTGATGACGGAGGCCAAACCGGCCAAAACAACCCTGCCGCTGATGATTTGCCCGTGCGAACCCCCAACCCCAACCCATGATCTTAGTGGGCTCGCGTTGGCCGAACCGGTGACCTGTCATTTCGGTTAGAACTTCCGAATGAGACGACTCCAGGTTACTCCCGGGCCGCTAGGGCTTCATCCATTGTGAAGTCCCATCTGGGAAATGGATCGTCGAGTTGCTGCCACGCATCAATTCCTGCTGCGAATTCTTCGTCAGTCAGCAAACACTCTTGCAGCGAATCGTAAATGGCGATCTCATCGATAGCAATCCCAATGAAAACCAATTCTTGTCGGCAATCACCGACCTCCGGGTTCCATTTTTGCTTGAGCTCTTCCTGAAAGGTATCGGATTCCGGCCAGTAATTTCTCGCCGAACCTGCGAATGGTTTGCGGCATGCACCAACCGTGCCCCAGCCGTTTCACGAACCTTTGGAATACCCGGTCAACCAGAAAATTCACGGCTATTGCTAGTCGCGGTGATTCTGAAAATTTTTTCCAGCCGGGAATACAGATGAGGTTACCCAAGAACAGGCCGAGGCCTTAGGGGATACTCCCCCGTTTTTACGGGGAAAAGAAGTAGGGCTGGAGAGACTCGAACTCCCGACAAAGGGATTATGAGTTTCAAACCTATACTTTTTAAGTGTTTGATTGGCAACGATTCAATATCGATTTGAAACGGTAAAAACCGTGATCAAATATCAATCAAACACCAGAACGCTTAGCATCCAATATCGGGCAAGAAGGTACCGTTCTAGGTACCGATTTACGCATTGTTCCCCGGTCCACTATTTAAGATAAAATGACTGATGATATCAGCCTGAAAAGGCATAGGGCGTCCGGGTAGGCTTTCTCGGCGCCTTTTTTAAGCCACGAAAGCCAAAAGCCGTTTCTATGTCTCTATCCACCTTTCATCAGGCTGTCGTCGACGCCGATTGTGGCGCCTACCAACCTCATAAGTCCATATTTAATATGTTTGACACGGCGGGCGGAA
>JAZABE010000355.1:0-2457 GCA_036137535.1 Planctomycetota bacterium
CCAGGATCCGTTGAATTTCCCGATCCGGTTGAACAACAAGCTTTCAGCCCTGGCCGGGGTCGTGGCGACGGGTGATTACCGTCCTACTCAGCAAGCCAAAGAGGTTTACGCCCAAGTGAGTTCCAAAATTGATCAAGAGCTGCAGGTATTAGGGGTGATTTTCGCGAAGGAAATCCCGGAACTGAATCGTTTAATTGAAAAACAAAAAATACCCGCAATCTTTGTGGAGGAGACGAAGTGAAACCTAGCGAGAGGCCGGCCAGTTCAAGTGTTTGCGCAGGAAGTCAAAAGTGCCTTTACCGTTGATGGTGTGAGGCCCAACAAAAAACTCGATTTCGCAACGATCACCGATTCCCAGTTTGGCCTGGTAGAGATGCCGAACCTTCCCGAATTCGTAGGCAACCCGTTCGTCCGATGACACTCCATCAAAGTGTCCTCGTTCCACCATGAATGGTCGTGGCGCAATCAGTGTTGCCATTTCCGCGTAATTGAACGTGCTTCCCAGATCGAATTCAAAAATTTCGTATTCACCGGTAAAGACATAACTGTAGTGACTGGAGGTGGAAGCGTTTTTCCACACCCATTCGTTGAAATCCGCCGAACAGATTGACAGGCAATAATCGGTCACTAGCGGTGGGATTCTCATGGCACTTTTGCCACCATAGGAAAGCCCGTAAAAGGCGATTCTCTTGGGGTCTACGTTGGGTAGTTTCTTGAGCCAGTTAACGATTTGTTGATGCTGCGGAACGATGACGGAGAACAGCGTTTTTCCAATGGTGTTAGCTTTGCGTTGGAGTGTGCGAAACCGATCTTTGAAGATATACAGATTCTGAGGTGAGAATGTTATAAACCCTTCTTCCGCCAATTTGGCAGCAAAATCATGATACGCCGGGTGATCGCCTTGGACGATATCTTGCGGCCTCCCCTCCAACCCATGCTGGCAGACAACCACAGGCCTTTTCTCTTGGGGTTGGATTCCCTTGGGGATGAGGATGATCCCATAGGCAATGACCTCGTCGAAAACATCGAGCACGACTTCGAAACCGACATATTTTTCCTTGTCGCAAAATTTTCGCGCTCGAGGATTCTGGGGTTTGAGCTGCAAATCAAATCGGCCGATGACCTCGGTCGCAAATTTTTCACGGTAAGGCTCCGCACTTGCCTTGAACGTTTCCAGGGAATGGGTGTCGAGGTTTTTGAAATAAGTTTTTCGAGTGTTTTCGCAGATCTGCAGCAGGCGTTGGTTGAAGCGGTCCATTTCACTGATTTGACGCGCCATTCTGGCCGCGGCATCCACCTTGCCGGTTTTTAGAAGCTTTGGCAAGCTTCTGGTTTCTACGGGAACCCCGGAAAATTGCTCCAAAGCGGCCCTTAAATTTTTTCGTTCCATCGCAGACCAAAGATTGGACTCAATCGACAGGTTTTTTTCATGGGTCTTTAAGTCCCGAAATACGGCTTTGACTTCTTCAACTGTAGCGGGACGCAGTTCAGCGGGAGCTCCACCTTGTGACGGTAGATTGATCGTGATCCCATTAGGATGATGGAGATGAACAATCGTGCGAGGAGCGATCATGGCCAATAACTCGGCATCGCCAAAATTATTGAGTAACCCAAAAACATTTCGGCTGATTGGATGGTGCCAATTTTTTTCTCGACCACCGAGATAATCATCGATTGCCACTCGATCAATTCTCGGATCCACGGCTGCAGCGTAGAGTGCGATCATTCCCCCCTCCCCTGTTCCCCAAACACCAATTTTTGCCTGGGGGGCGACTTTTCGATACCAGTCCACAACAGCCAAGATTTTTTGTATTTCGTAACCGATAAGGTGGCGTCCGAGTTCAAAAGCCGATCGATAGATGAACTCCCGGTGCGTGAGATTCGCCCGGTTATTGCGGCGAGTCATTTGCCGACTAAGAAGGGAGGGGACGACCACTTTGAATCCTTGATGGGCCAGCTGCAGGGCGACCTGTTGGCTTTCGGGGAGCTCATCGTTTAAACCAGCGAGTGTTTCGGGAGTTTGGTCGGCATCCGGAATCACCACCAGATAACCCTGAACTGGCGGGTTGGTTTTTGAATCGGTTGACGGTTGTAATAACAAACCTTCAAGCGTGATCCCCTCAAGAACGGGAATGCGAATGGCGTGGATTTCAACCGTTGCGGAACGACCCAGTAGCGAAGGCCGGGAAAGTGAGGAGATCAATTCGGGTGATTCAAAATCAATCCGTGCATCCCTGATGCCCAGGAGGTGTCGCAGTTCTCTTTGCTTATTCTGGAAAAATTGTGCCGGGTTCTTTGCAGCGTTGAATTGGTTTTGCCATTTTGAAACGCGGTTGGAGTTGGCCTTCTGGATTTCCTGGATTAAGAACCTGTCGACCCCACTGACCAGTTGCGATGCAATGTCGCCATTCTGTTTTAAAGGGTCCGGATTCCCCAGGAACTCTTGGGAATGTATCG
>JAZABE010000356.1:0-1351 GCA_036137535.1 Planctomycetota bacterium
GTTGCTTTTCGATCCGATGGTTTTCACTGGAGCCATTGTCATTGCACTGGTTGCTAGTGCGGAAACACTTCTTTGTGCCACAGCCGTTGATCAAATGCATTCCGGTGTCCGGACCGATTACGACCAGGAACTCACCGCTCAAGGAATCGGAAATACGCTTTGTGGTTTGATCGGTGCACTACCGATGACCGGGGTGATCGTCCGCAGCTCGGCCAATGTTGCTTCTGGCGCCAAAACCCGATGGTCGTCTATCCTGCACGGCATCTGGTTGCTTGTTTTTGTAGCCGCCTTGCCGTTTGTTTTAACGTACATCCCACGTGCTGCATTGGGCGCGTTACTCGTCCATATTGGCTACAAACTCATCAACTTCAAGCAGATCAGGGAGCTCTGGAACACTAGTAAGAGTGAAGCCGGAATCTACTTCGTAACACTTTTTGTGATTGTCGGTGAAGATCTACTGGTCGGTGTCGTGGTTGGCATTATGCTTTCGGCTGCAAAACTGCTTCATCGTTTCTCTCACCTAGAACTTGATTTGATCGACGAGGGAGAGGCTATCCGACTGAAAATGGATGGTGCAGCCACTTTCATTCGACTACCCATCTTAGCTCAAAAATTATCCGAGGTACCGCTGTCGAGGGAATTGCATATCGATTTTGAAAACCTGACCTATATCGACCATGCCTGTCTGGATCTCCTGATGAACTGGGCTAAACAGCATGAAGGGACTGGCGGCAAACTGGTACTGGATTGGGATTTGCTGAATGGACGTTTTAAGTCGAACCCCAAAAAGTAAAAGGCGTTTGGGATCCACGCGAATCCTGCAGCAGAGAAACACCGGGTACCAATTCAGAACCCACCTATTAATCAGCGTGATGATGAATTGCCCCGGTTCAGCTCGAAAAGTAGTCAAAACGACCGGGAGTTATTGCCAGTCATGAGCAATAACTTCCGGTCATCAATTATTTCGACAACTGCTGGCAACGATCACTCCAGCATCTTGTTCAAATCCGCTTCAATCGCCTTAGCCCAAACTTGATGCCCTTTTTCGCTGGGATGCGTGGTGTCCGGCATCATTTCCGGCGAGAGGAAACCTTTGTCATCAAGGAAATGGTCACCAATGTCTTTGAAAGTAACATTCGGAACCTCGTTTAACAAACCGGGCAGGTAAGAATTTAGTTCAATGATCTGCTTGCGGTGCGGATGGTCCAGATTTCGACGTCTTGGAAAAACCCCTAACACCAAAATCTTCATTTTCGGGTAATCCGCATGAAGCTTCTTGGCAACCGACTGCACCCCGACTGCGGCCTCCCGGGGCTTGTCACTGCCCCAGCAAATATTGTTGGTCCCGATG
>JAZABE010000357.1:0-2008 GCA_036137535.1 Planctomycetota bacterium
CGGGGGTATCATCGTTCCGCCGGATTCCTATTTTCCCCGGATCCGGGAGATCTGCGATCAATACGATGTACTCTTGGTCTCCGATGAAATTATTACCGGTTTTGGTCGAACCGGAAAAATGTTCGGGCTCGAACACTGGGGCATCGAACCAGACATCCTGCAATTCGCCAAGGGCATCACCTCGGGTTATTTTCCCTTGGGCGGGATTGGCTTGAGCGATCCGGTTGCCTCAGTGATCGAAGCAGCTGATTCTCCTTTCCTCCACGCTTACACCTACAATGGGCATCCCGTAGGTTGCGCAGTGGCCTTGGCCAATATCGCGTTGATCCAACGCGAGGGACTGGTTGAGCAGGCCGCAGAAAAAGGACGCCACTTGATGGACCGACTGCAAAATGCTTTCACTGCTCACCCCCATGCCGGAGACCTCCGAGGAAAAGGCCTGATGTGTGCCGTGGAATTCGTAGCTAACCGGGAAACCAAGGCATCGTTTGCAGCCGAGAAAAAAATCGGAGCCCGGATTCATGCCGAGACCCAGAAACGGGGTTTATTTTCACGAGTCCGGGGAGACAGTTTTTTTCTCGCACCTCCCCTCACGACCGACTTCACGGAACTGGATCGCGTTGTAGACGTCCTGGTTGAATCAACTACAGAAATCCTCGGTCGTTAAATTCCCAGAGCCCGAAAGCCAGACCCATGAAGACCGCACCCTCTGTTAGCCGTCCCCAATTAAAAAAAACCGTGACAGGCACCGGTTTTTTCTGCCTGGCCTTCGGTTCCATGATTGGCGTTGGCTGGATCACAACCCTGGGGGATTGGTTGCAGCCGGCCGGACCGGTCGGGGCGATCGCCGCCTTTATTGCCGGGGGCGGACTGATGCTGCTGATCGGTTTGTGCTACGCCGAATTGACACCAATGATGCCAGTCACCGGCGGCGAGGTCGCTTACGCCTACCGATCACTGGGAACCGGAAAAGCGTTTTGGGTCGGCTGGTTCCTAGCCTTTGGCTACATCTCCGTTTGCGCTTTTGAAGCGGTTTCCATCGGGATCGTTTCAGGCTACCTACTTCCCGGGCTGGACGTGGTCCCCCTCTACACCATTCACGGTTACCAGGTTTATCTTCCTCATCTGGTCTTGGCTGTTTTTTTTACAGCGCTGATCGGCTGGATCAATTACCGGGGCATCAACGTCGCCATCAAATTCCAGGTTGGACTAACCGCCCTACTGGTTCTTTGCGTCAGCTGCTTTGTCGTTGCCGGGTTGATGAACGGTTCAGCCACCAACTTGGAACCTTATTTTGGATCTCCCGATAAGTCATTCTCATGGGCAGATTTTTGGCCTGGTTTCCTGACCGTCTTTGTGATGGCCCCCTTCTGGTTCGTGGGTTTTGACACCATTCCCCAAACGGCCGAAGAACACAACGCTCCCCGCCTGATCAAGAAGCTGGGGCTGTTTATCGTCTGGGCGATCGCAGGTTCCACCGTGTTTTACGTGCTGGTGATCTTGGCTGCCTCGCTGGTTTCGCCTTGGCAGTCCCTAGTTGACCAAAAATTACCTACGGCTGCCGCGTTTCGCTCGGCTTTCGAGTCGGACTGGCTCGCCAACCTGGTTTTAACAGCTGGGCTGATCGGTCTTTTAACCAGTTGGAATGGTTTTTTCATCGCGGGAACACGGGTGCTGTTCGCGCTTGGCCGCGGACACATTATCGGCTCGAGCTTCGGCCAAGTGCATCCCCAACATGGCACCCCAACCAAGGCGATCTGGTTCTGTTCGATCGTCACTGCACTGGGGGCCTGCCTAGGAAAAGGGGCATTGATTGCCTTCATCGACGTTGGCTCATTCTGCATCGCCTTTGCTTTCCTGGGCGTTTCGCTTTCCTTGTTGAAACTGAGAAACATTGCACCCGATATGGAACGCCCCTACAGGTTGCCTTTTGGAAAAACGGTGGCAATCCTCGCAGCGGCCGGGTCCCTGTTGATCTTGCTGGCCCTGCTGATCCCCGGCAGTCCTG
>JAZABE010000358.1:0-1612 GCA_036137535.1 Planctomycetota bacterium
GACGAAGAGCAATGGGAAGATGGCGAGGATGATTTAGAAGAGGAAGACGAAGACAACGAGCAGGAGTACAGCGAAGACGATCTAGAAGACGATGAATGGGAAGAGGTTGACGACGACGATGACGACGACGACGACGGAGAAGGGGCCGACGACTGGGAAGATGACGACTGGGAAGATGACGATTGGCCCGATGACGACGACGAAGACGAAGATGATGATGATGATTGGGATTAGCACCTGGTCTCGGTGTTCTGGCCGACCAACTGAACATCGATGTTCGTGGTCACGAAGACCGTTCGCAATCGGCTGAAGCCGCTATTGGAGTGGTTGATAGGCCGACCGCCGGGGAATCCAGCAATTGACGTGGTCGACATAGTGACGAAAATCGCGGCCAAATCGATTTAAAAGGTCTTTTTCTTCGAGGGGACGCACGGCATAGTTCCAGAGCAAAAGTCCACCAGTAACATAAAGTGCTACAAATCCGGACCCGCAAAAAACAGCAACAGACCACCCCAGTCCCAATCCAGAAATGGCCATTGGGTTCCGTACATAAGCGTAAGGGCCGTTAATCACCAGAAGATTGGGACAGTCTAAAGGGAGGGGTGTCCCTCGTCCCTGGGTTACCATGGCAAAGGCAGACCAGCCATTTAGCAGGGCGAACAACGAAAAGGCCACAACTGCGATGGGTCCCTGGAAGGCAAAAGAAAGCCGGTGAAAAGAGAAAAAATCCTCAGCAGAACAGATTGCCCAGGGAAGGCAGGCCAGTGAGACAAGCCAAACCCAGAGGGCGTGAAGGCAGGTTTTCAACAGAATAAACCAGGTCGACTTGGATTGAGATGGATGAAAAAAATTCATATCAAGCAATCAACCACACGGAGCAAGGGTAAAACTAGGGGGAATCGGTAGGAACGACGTCTCGCCAAAAAGCCAGTCGGCTTTGTTTGCGGGTTTGGTATTTTTGGAGGTAGGCCAAATGCTTTTCAGTTTGGGGAAAATCTTGCTCAGCCCCGTAGGGATAGCCCTTCATTTGACCAAACGGAAGCGGTTCAACCGATTGACCGGTGACGGTGTTTAGATCAGCGTCCTTGTCGTAGCCGACGAGGTGGATGATGTAATCACGGTTCCAACCCTTTCGGGGGCCATCGACTGCATCGAACAGCAGTGTCATTTCATCCCCGGCCCCAATAACGGAGCAACAGTCGTCTTCGGTGAGGAGCAACTCTTTGACGTCACCAAACCGGGTAAAACACCCGGTCATGGCGGGCCATCTGGGGGAAAGCGTTACAGCCGAATAATCATACAGTTCCGGAGAATTGTCCGCGGGCACAGATCGCTTGGAGAAACCTCGATAATGAAGGTCCGCCGAACTCAAATTCAGTTGGGTTACCTGGTGCTCAGCAGGCTGGTCACCCAGGGTAAAAAAGATCTGATCCCAGTAAATCTCATGGCTGGTCTGGATGCGAACGCGATAATCGTCTGTCAGGAAGACGTTGTTCAAATCGACGGCGATCATTTTAGGTTTTCCTCCAGGGAAGCCCATGGGATCGACCGTTTTTTGCCAATTGCCTTTTTGGTCCGGAACCCAAACGACCGGTGGGACTGGCGACGGCTC
>JAZABE010000359.1:0-2629 GCA_036137535.1 Planctomycetota bacterium
CCAATCGAAAACACACTTTTTATTGTTGGCCCCTATAGTTTTTTCCGGAATCGGTAGAGTGGGAAGCCGGTTCACTATAAAATAATCAGATAAACTCTGAAACAAAATAATCAGATAAAACCTGGAACAAGATCAAAAGCCAACGGAAACCAGGATGAGCAGGGACCCAAACCCAGCGAGCATATCCAACCGCAATCCGCTCCCCTAACAACACACCTCACAGCAAAATTTCTTATGGAAAATTCTCCGAAACCTATGCCGGCTCAAAATGTCATTGATCGTGAATTCCTAGAAATTCGCGCGAAGATTCTTGAACTGGCAGCATCATTTGACCGGATCAACCGAGGCGAAGGCGATGCATCCGCCCAACAAATGGATCTGATTCTGGCAGGCCTGAAGATCTTGGACACCCCAGAACCCAACCGAGCTGAACGCGTGCAACTTTTGTTTTCCAGGGAATATTCCAAAGAGTGGCGTACCGAATTTAAGGTCTGATCAGAAGCCCTCATTGCATCACAGGTTGTCCAAACCTAAAGCCAAAACACTGACTGAAAGGAGATTGAACCCATGTATTACATCGATCCACACATTCACATGGTTTCACGAGTCACCGATGATTATGAAACACTTGCCAAGATGGGGTGCGTTGCTATGAGCGAACCCGCTTTCTGGGCAGGTTTTGATCGGGGTAGCGCCGAAAGTTTCCGGGACTATTTCCGACAGCTGACCGAGGTAGAGCCCAAGCGAGCTGCCCAATATGGTATCCAACATTTCACTTGGCTGTGCATCAACGCCAAGGAAGCGGAGAATGTCCAACTTTCACGTGAAGTCATTGCCCTGATTCCCGAGTTTCTCGATTGCCCCAATGTCCTGGGAATTGGAGAAATCGGCCTCAATAAAAACACCAAGAATGAAGCGACTATTTTTTTAGAACACATGGAGCTGGCAATCAGACACAACCAACAGATTCTGATTCATACTCCCCACCTCCAGGACAAGTATCAAGGCACCAAAATGATCGTTGACATGCTGTGTGATGACTCCAGGGTCGACCCATCCCGGGTCCTGGTAGATCACGTGGAAGAGCATACCGTCGAAACCGTGCTGGAAAACGGATTCTGGGCTGGAATGACCCTCTACCCAGTTTCAAAATGCACACCAGCTCGAGCTGCGGACATCATTGAAATGTATGGACCAGAACGTCTTTTAGCAAATTCAGCCGGTGACTGGGGGCCCTCCAAACCCACGGCCGTGCCAGACCTGATTTTTGAATTGCGTCGACGAGGGCACAGCGAAAAATTAATTCGACAGGTGGTCTACGAAAATCCGATCCAGTTCTTTTCACAAAGCCCCAATTTTAACTTTGTGAGACCGGAAGCCAGCTCGCAACCGACTCAAATCGATTCGCCTTAAACGCCCGACCTAGCAAAGTCGCAGGGAACCCGAAACGTCCACGACAAGCTAAACCAACAGAATGTCCACACCTGGCAAGTTGGCAATCCAGTACATCCCCGGGCTTTTGAATAAACTTGAAAGGCAACATCAGGCGGTAAGCGGTTTCCCAAACCGTGCCCAACGCTTTACGGCACTTCAATGGATCGCTGATTCCAAAGACCGAATCAAGAAGGTGGTCGGGGGCGGGTTCGAACCGCCGACACATGGATTTTCAGTCCATTGCTCTACCAACTGAGCTACCCGACCCTTTGAGTTATCCGACCCGTTAAACGACTGGAGTACTGAAACCAGGCGTGTGACCGGGCTCCTCGATGCCTTGGGGAGACAATCTCCCAAGGCTCGCCGGCCCGTCAGTTTGAACCGAAAACGCGAATCTAGCATTGGCCCCGAAAAATGACAAGGTCCGACCTGGCGATTTATAGGACATTCTGATTCGAAAAGGCGAATTATCCAAGTTTGCAACGGTTCAGGCACCCGATTAGTTGACAGCATTTTTGTGCCGCATTAATATCAGAACGGGGGCGTCAAGTGCTTTTTTATGGCGGAAAGGCGAGCCTAAGTCTTTTCAAACTCAAGCTTCGCGAGAGGATTAGCGATGCGGTGCGCCACTAAAGCATTTGTGTTACTTGTATTTTCGATAGTCTCCGTTCTCAATGAAGCGACTCTTTCGCAGGCCCTGAGCCAGGACGAATTAATCACGCCTGATAGTGAATTCGTAAAAGCCATGGTTCGCCCGGCCGTTGCCTACCTGAAAGACCATTACAAAAAGAAAACTGATTACGGAACCGACTCACTCATCGGGTTGGCGATTTTCAATGCTGGACTTCGACTTGGCAAAAGCAAGCGGCAACTAAAAACGGACCCAACACTCGTCGAAATTTTGGATCGGGTTTCCGAGGAAGTCTTGAACGCCACTCCCGAGGGTGAAAGAACGATTTACGCCGCGTGCGTGACCGGTCTCTTGCTGGCAGAAGTTGACGAAGTCAAGTATCAAAATCATATCAACCACGTGTTAAATTTTTTATACGCGCGGCAGTTGTCGTTCGGCGGGTGGGCTTACCGAAAAGAGATACGTGCCGACACCTCACAAACGCAGTATGCCGCCCTGTTTCTCTGGCTCGCCAAGGAAAAAAAGTTTTCGGTTAAACGCTCGGCCGTCGAAGGAGCGATCAAC
>JAZABE010000360.1:0-3492 GCA_036137535.1 Planctomycetota bacterium
CGTCCGATCGTATCCAACTTCTGGTTTACCTTGCGATCTGAAACGTCTGTACCGCTGCTGGATACCATCGTCGTACGAGATGAAGATAACAGCACCATGAAAAAATACCGATTCCTAGACACAAAAGGATCGGCAAACAGTGGTTACGTCGAAGTCAATGGCGTGCGAAAACCAAGTAACACCTGGGTTACCATTGATGCCGAAGACATGCCCAATGCCAAATTCGTGGCCTCTGAAGGCGCCCTAACTGAAAACGTGCGGGTCAGAGTCTGGGACGGAAGGTTTTGGAGCAAAATCAAAACCATCCAATTTAATTCCCTTCCAGATCCTCAGGTTGAAGTCGTTGACAATCATGTGTTGGACGAATTTGAGCCGGTACCCATGACAGACCTGGTGACCGGTCAAGTTGACGATGGCCCACGGATTGTCGACTATGAAGTGATTGACATGAATACAGACCCTATGTCTGGATTCTTCCGATACAACGACAACCGCCTCGACGCCGCAACTGTCTATAGCTTTACCGAAGCCGAATTTCAGGATCTTGAATTTGTGGGGGGTGCCAACCACCAACGAAGCCGGGATCAAATCAAGGTACGGGGAAACAACCGCTCCGGGATCACCAACTCCTTTTATGGAGAATGGAAAAACATCAATGTTTTCACTGAGCCCAACGCTGAAACCTGCATGATCCAACTGGACAGCTCCCCCGATGAACGAAATAGCTGGCACGATTGGATCACCCCTCAAGCCAATGGCCGTCTTAGGATCACCTACAGCTTCATGCAATCGATTCCAAGTTACTACGGAGACACGGGACCGGACCCACCAGATGACGACAATGCACCTCCTCCCAACCCAAACTTCAATTCAAATCAGCGAGCGTCCGCACGAACGGCACTTTCCCGCTATGCAGAATTGCTGGACGTCGACATTGTCGAAGTCAGCGACAATTTCATTGACCCAAACACGGGGACCCAAGGTGGACTGATCCGCTTCGGAAGATACTGGGACGAAGATGCCCCGGAGGCGGCTTTCGCCTATACCCCCAGCGATCCGGTCATTGCACCTTGGGGCGGAGACGTTTGGATCAATGATCCAATGAGTGACAACCTGATGAGCCCCGGCCCTGATTCCAGTTCATTCATGATCCTTCTTCACGAACTTGGCCACGCGTTTGGCGCGATGCACCCGTTTTTCGTAGAAGACATGCCTTGGAAGACTGCACTTTCTCAAGACATCGATCATGGGGGAATGACAGTCATGTCTTACACCCCAAATCCGAACGGCACATTAGCTCGCAACCTGATGGTGTACGACGCATTGTACCTCGGAGACCTTTACGGCCTGAATGAGTCGACCCGCAATGGCGACGACACTTACAGCTGGGAGGCTGTTCGGTTTGGAGACATGGTTTACGATCCGGATGGAATTGACACGATCGACGCCTCAAATCAAACCCGCTCCGCCAACATCACCCTTCTAGAAGGGCAGTACAGCTCGATCGGCGCGGTCACCGAAAACGTGGGCATCGCTTTTGGAACCGTGATTGAAAACGCCATTGGAACCCGTCGAGATGACACCATTACTGGGAATGAATCCGACAACTCACTCTGGGGCGACCGCGGTGATGATGTCCTTCAGGCCAGTGGTGGGACTGATTTGGTTTACGGTGGCCGAGGAGATGACAAATACATTTATGAAGTCGGCGATGGTCATGACACCTACGATGAAGAAAAACAAACCGGCCGAGACGTACTCGAGGTTAGGCTCGGCAACCGGTTTGGCTTGAATTCGTTCTCCGAAGACATCTCGTTTCAACGACTGGGTCGAGACCTTTTGGTTGAATTCCAGACAGACGGCGATGATTACCGCAGCGGCTCCGTGCTAATTAAAGATCAGCTTTGGGGTGGCTCGCGAATTGAAACCTTAAGGATGTTCAACGATGACGGCTCGCAAAACGGAGTCAGCATCGACCTGACTTCGGTATTTGTGCAATCGGATGTTGGGTCCACCCATTTTGAAGCCACCGACATTCGCGGACAGTATGGGTATCTGGTGAGCCCAGTTTAAGGTTGAATTCCTAGCCAAAAAACTTATGATCAAAACGCCAGAGTTTTTCTGGCGTTTTTTATTGGACTCGAAGCACAAGACTGGTTGACACCGTCATGAACGGCAACGCAAAACTGCCTTCTCCTGAAGACTTCCCTGAGGCTGATATCGTAATCTATGACGGTAACTGCCGGTTCTGCAGAGCCCAGGTTGAAAGGCTGCATGCGTGGGACCCAGGCAATCGACTAACATTCCTTTCCCTACACGATGAGCGTGCTTCCCTACTGACTGAAAATTTGAGCCGAACACAATTGATGGAGCAGATGTACGTCATCCAGAGAAAAACAGGAACGGCTCGAGGTGGGGCCAAAGCTTTACGGTATCTAAGCAGACGACTTCCCCGACTTTGGCTTGCCGCACCCCTCCTCCACATTCCACTGACACTACCCGTATGGCACAGGCTTTACCAATACATCGCCAATCGCCGTTACCAGATCAATGGGCCAGTCTCAGACGGCTGCAACGACGACGGCTGCAACCTGCCCACCGACCCAAAGCCACCTATCCCTTAACACCAACCGCTCTGTAATCCAAACTGCCGATCCCTGAATTCACCACACCGTCACCTCCCTGCCCCGCCTTCGTTTTCGCAAGAACCTTCCATGCTGACTACTGAACTGGTTTTAGGGACGCATAACCCTAAAAAACTCAAAGAACTTCAACACCTTTTTCAAGGAACCCCAATCCAAATTGATTCCCTGCAAGATTACCCGGGTGCCCTAGAAGTTGAAGAGAATGGAGATTCTTTTCAGGCTAACGCGGAAAAGAAAGCCAGCCAGCAGGCGACGCACCTCCAAAAATGGGTGATTGGCGAAGACAGCGGCATTTGCGTGGATGCCCTCGGTGGCAAACCCGGCATTTACTCCGCTCGATTTGCTGGCGACTTGGCCACAGACGAGCAAAACAACCAAAAACTGATAGAGCAGCTTCAGGGAGAATCCAAACGTTCGGCCCACTATGTCTCTCATGTCGCTCTTTCCGACCCTCAGGGGCGGATCGTTCTTAATTCCGAAGAACGCTGTTATGGAAAGATCATTGATAACCCCAGGGGCGATGCAGGCTTTGGGTATGACCCCTATTTTCTGGTGCTCGAATACGACTTGACCATGGCCGAATTAGGAAATCAAGTTAAATCACTAATCAGCCACCGCGCCAAAGCGATGCGACGATTTTTCCACAATTTCTTCAGCCCAATTCCAGACTGAAGCCGGGTTTGTTGCTCGCGTGGGAGCGGCAAACTCTTTCACGTCAAAACCGCCAGTTACCGACACCCTAACCCCCTTTAGTTTTCAATTGCCAAAAGAAACCAATTGAATTATCCTCAGTGAGAGCGGGCATCTTGGAGGATAGGCGAATTGGTTAGCAACCGCATTCGAAATG
>JAZABE010000361.1:0-4001 GCA_036137535.1 Planctomycetota bacterium
GAGAGAGGCCTCGTTTTCAGACCCCGTGAGCGGATGCCTGCATTTTCCTTTGCACTGGATTTCGACCGTGTTTTTTCGATCTTGGTCACAGTAAACCAAAAGGGATGGATACCCTTTGAGCAGTGGATGCCAGATCACTCCTTCGCCAATCTTGAGCTTGGAGCGACCGCCGGATAGTTTCACCAGAAGCGTTCCAGTGATTACAGTGTTGGAAATTGTCAGGGTGGTCGCGGGGGGGACTTCGACCTGGTAAACCGCATTGAGATTGGCGTGAGTCGTCGGTGAAGGGGCTGAGGTATCGCTGATCAGCTGGTTTTGGATCCGGTTCGGTATTGCTAGGGAACGAAAATCCACCTTGGTGGCGAACGATTCGTAGGCAGAAAAGACCAGTTTGGAGGGAAACGCCTTGGGGCCCGATAGTTTAAAAGTCGAATGATAGACATTGGCAATGTCACTTTGAGACCTGGATTCAATATCGCCAAAAATCGAATTGCCCTGTCCCTTGATTTTTTTGTCGGCTGATAAGGGGCCCTTGGCGATCACCACGGGTGCAGCGAGTTCAATATTTCCGGTTGCGTGAAGTGGAGCACGCAAGACATCCAGGGCTTTCCCAGTGGGAAACGCTAGTGCTGAAATAGAACGTCGACAATTTCCCGATTTTCCAACGGCAAAGATCTTTACGGGTTGCCCAGTTTGATTGGAGATGTCGTTGTCGATTGGATCTTTGAGGTACCATTGAATGTTGCAATCATCAAGAGTGGTCGAGATGGCTGTGGCTTCAGAATTATTTTGGCGGTATTTTGACCGCCACCCGGGCTCACTTTGAAGACTGTGGATTGCGATATCCAAGCCAGAGCGGAGAGACAGGTTTGCCTGCGTAAACCGGGTTTCCAATTCACTATTCTTGCGATGGGTCGTACTGATTGCAAAAGCTGAAAAAGCAACAATGGTCGCGACCGACGTCACGGCCACAACCACGAAATAGGTCGATCCCTGTCTGGTTTTCTTAAATGGCCGAAAGGCTGGTGGAATACGGTTAACGTTAGTCACGTGCTAATTCCTCAGGGATTCGGTTTAATAGTTGTGTTGAGTTCCCAACGCCAAATGCCTGACCGGCCAACCGGACATGAGCCCGAACGTTCTCGGTGATGGTTCCTCCGTAATTCACGCTTGATTGGGCAAGACCGCTTCTGCAAGAAATGGTTTGGAGTGATTTGACCAGCTTGTCACCCAAATAGATTTCGATGGTGATTTTTTTAAAATCAGATTGGGAACGGGCTGAAATCGGTTTTGTCCCATTAGTCCCCGGGTTGTTTGCGTACTGGATTGAAGTCAAACGACGAAACCTCGCTGCCCCAGGGATCTCGTGTCCTGCAGCATCAGTGGGAGGTTGTTCATGCAGATTGTGGTAATCATCGAGATCGTCGAAATCAGAACGGTGAACTTCCCCTGGATCTGGACCAAGAGTTGCCGTTTTGTCGTTTTCCTGGAAGGGTTTCGCAAGGATTTCTGACATCAATTCGAGGGATAACAGGTTGGCTTGATCGAGAATTGCCTGTTTCGAATACGAAGTTGCGGTGTAACCCATCATGTTCAGAACAGGAACCAGCAAGGCACCGGTGATCAACGCCGCGATGGCGACTTCGACCAATGTGCCTCCAGTTTTGATTTTTAGGTGTTTCATGGGTCTTCCGTACTGGTGGATCCGAAAATGTAGGTCCTCAAGTTTTCATCGGTTGAGGAGTTTTGCCACGAGGCACCCCGATCTGTTGAATTGGATAAATGCGCGTTGAAATGCGGCGTGTTATGGTCAGCAACCAGTTCCAGGCAAGGATGAGTTGAATCGGTTTCGAGGAGGATGCTGATCCCGAATTGGGTGGAAAGGGATTTGAATTCATCAATGGGTACTGTCCACCAACGGAAGTGCTCTTCTTTCAGGTGGTTGGTGGCAATCCAATCCGATCGGCCCAGCAGTCGATCGGAGGCGTTGCCGCGGCGATCTGCTTGGTAAACCGATAGCCTGAAATGGCTCAACTGAGCGGTCTCCAGGGGTCTGACAAATAGTGAAATTCGTGAAACTTTCCACCAGGCTTCGTCAGCTTCCCATACTGGTCGGATATACTGGCGACCCGGGTTGTTTTCAGTGACGGTCTGGACCGAGACGTTGCTGTCATCTTTTTTCGTGGCAGCCCAACGCAGGCATCTTTTGAAAATATTAATGCCTTTGTCCGTGAGTTGATCGAGATCGACTGCAGGGCCTGACCAAGGAACAAACATTCTGCGACCGCGGACCTGATCGGGTATTTGGCAGGTAATCGACATTGATAACTTGGCATCATACCGGTAGTCCTGGAATTTTCCCCATTGGTCCATCATGCCTTCGTCAATGGATTTGAGGGTTAAGCAGGTGCGAGTCGTACCACCTTGTTGGTAGAAGAATTGAACAGATCCAAAAACCGAAGCAACGATCCAGTAGTCGCCTGGAGAAAGTTCGAGTGAATTTTTCAGTTCGAGAGTTGTCCATTCTCCTGAAATCACACTGGGTCGTTGCTGGAAATCCGTTTCCGCCAGCAGGGTGCCCGGTTTGCCATTTTGGTCGGAATAGATTCCCAGCCTTAAAGTCGAGGTTGTGCCACGGGAATTGAAAACGGAGATGCTGTTGGCAACGGCGGTTTTGTTGAATCGGCATCGGGTGGCAACGTGGTTCCATCGGAAAGGAAAACTTTGTTTGGAGAATTCGACATCGAAACCAAGCTTGGTTTCCGGGCTTGAGTTCCCCAGCACTGCCAAGTCGCCCGTTTCAAGAAAAGCCATTGAGATATTGCCTGCGGTGCGGGCCAAAGTTCTTAAGTTGGGAGAGTTTTTTTCGGGGACCGAGGAAAGAGTGTGGACGGTCTGAGCCGTTTCAAAAAAATCGGTTCCTCCGGCAATTGAACTGTCCAGTAACGGAGTGGAATCCTGGATCCACTCCAGAAAATGCCCAGCGATGGTTTGCGACGACGATTCACCAAAACCAAGGGTTTCGCAAAGACCGAGTGATTCATTGAGGATGCCGGCAGTGGTTTCACGAACCTTGTCGCCCAGTTGGGCTCGGTCAATGGAGCGGGGAATGTAAACGAAATCGCAATCCGATAATTCGGTTTCAAATTTTGTCGGTGGTGCCGAGTCGTCGATGATTTGAACGGTAATGCCAAGCGATGTCATCCGGTTTTTAAGCGCGGTTTCGTGGGGATTCAGCGCACCCGAATCCGCGACAACCAAGAGGCCTGTTTTGACAAGATCGACAATTCCGGGAAGGGGGCCGGTGATTCCAAGTGATCCAGTCCTCGAATCGCGGTCGCGAGACAACGTCAAATGATCCAAGGAAAGGTCATTTGAGAAGAGGAGCTTTTCGCGAGACTGATTCCGTGATGCTATAGGAGGCTGGTTGCCTTGCTGGGTAACGAAATCAAAATCAAATTCACTCACCTGGTGTGCAATGGTTTCAGAGATGACTTTACCGGATCTTGTGAAATATGACGTCTTCACGATTTGTTTTTCGGGTGAAGGGAAATGTTCAAAACGTATGAAATCGTCGTGTCCATCACCATCACGGTCGGACGTTGAGAATTCGACGGCCGAAGCGCTTCGGTGAATAAATCGCTTTGCCAGCACAATGTCCCCGAGAATTCTCGAAGAAATTTGCATCGCTTTGGAAGTTTGGGCGGCGGAACTGTTCCCGATTTGCAAGGTCCGTGTGGAGACAGCAAGCACCGACAGAAGGCAAGTCGCCAAGATTGAAAATGCAAATAGCGAAACCATTAACTCAGATAAGGTAAAACCCTTCCGAGTCATTTTCGATGAATTCCAGGTTTGTTTTTTGGTTTTCATTCGTTCAAGGTCGCCGCACTTGTTGATTTTTTGATGGAAATGATTTTTGGGGGGGTCCCGGGGAGTTGGAGCACCCATCGTCCATGAGTTGTGGCGTAACCAAAGGGATCAAAAGCAAGTTGCGAGGGTCC
>JAZABE010000362.1:0-8156 GCA_036137535.1 Planctomycetota bacterium
ATCAGAACCCGCGCTCGACCTCGAGAATCTCAAAACGGATCTGATTCAACAAATTGGTTACCAGGTCATCAGTCGAAAAACCGTGATTCTAGTCCTATCAGTCTATACCCTGGTTTTGGTTTCAACGGGCATTTGGTTGGGTATCCGGCAAAAACTGGAACGCTTGTTTTTTATAGGTCCTGCTCTGGCACTCTTAACAGCCTTCACCTTTTTTGGGATCGGTTTGTCCAACCAGAAATCTGCTCCGGCCACGGTCGCATCGTTTCAATTTATCCAAACCATCGAAGGTGGAAACGAACTCCAAGTCGATGGAATGTCGGTCCTTTACTCACAGGAAAATCAAGATTTTGAGCTGGGTGCCACTAACGATGCCGAGCTGAAACCTCTTCGCAACAACCCGTCGGGAGAACTCGAAAAAACAGCTTGGCAAATTGACGGCACATGGAACTTTGCTGGAAACAAAATTGAACCCGGGCTAGAGGCTTACCGTTTTACAAGTAATGTGCCCACGGAAAAATCAATCGTTGCACCAGCCGTTTTTGGAACGACCGGACTGGTCGGTGCCATCAACAATTCTTTCTCGACCTCAGACCTCGAAGACTCCATCCTAGCCCTGCCCAGCGGCAAAAATTTGACAGTCAGGCTCAACGAGCAAAAGTTTCAATTAAGCGACGACCAACAGCTCCCCCCGGGTCAGTTTATTCAAAGCAACTTGTTGACTGACAAACAACGTTGGCGTCAATCGATTTATCAAGATCAATTTCCGGAAGACCAGTGGGAAGATTGGGTCAAAACACCAACGCTGTTTGCCTGGTCAGACCCCATAGCGACTGATATTCGGTACCCCGAAAATTTCCGCCGGGTCGGTGGTGCTTTGATCCGCATCCCTGTTATCCTCAAAAAATCCCCCCCCGGATCACAGGTGACAATTCCTGCCGCCTTTGTTGGAGTTACCAATGTCCTGAATTCCAGGAACGCGATTTCGCCGAGTTTTAATTCCAAATCAAAGCAGTGGATAGGGTCCATTTCAAAAGAAACAACCACCCGTATCCGCTTTCAACTCCCTAGGGAAGTGCTACCTTTGAAATTGGAATCGGCAACACTTTCGATCCAATCCATCAAAGCGTTGGATCGAATCCTTGAAATCAAATCTGGCAGAAAAACCCGGACCAACATTGAAAAACTGGACAATTTTGTCGGCAACCTAGAAAGCAAAATCACCGATCCAGAAATCTTGGTGCTGGATCAGCAAGGTGGACTCTTGATCGATATCGATATTGCCGTAAAGCCTGAATTCTATGCAAGGCGAAAGGAAATCCAAGAAAGCGGCGAACTGGGCCCAGACGGGAAAAAAAAGAAACTGGAACTGGCACGGGAAGAACTGGTCGGTATTGCATTAACGGCAACCGGAACCGTTGCCGCTCAAAATGATTAACAGGGTTAAACCACAAGATACAAAACATGTCGAATCAAGTCGTCGAAACAAACAACCTGACCAAATGCTACGGTAATTTTATCGCCCTGGACAAATTATCTATTTCACTCAACAAGGGTCAAATCCTAGGTTTCATTGGCCCGAATGGAGCAGGCAAAACAACCACCATTAAAATCCTAGTCGGCCTTGCCAAGCCCACAGCAGGATCGGCCTTCGTTGAAGGCATTGACTGTTTCAAGCAAGCAAAAAAAATCAAAAAACTTGTTGGCTACATGCCCGACACCTTTGGTTCCTATGACAACATGAGGGTGCGGGAATATCTCGATTTCTTCGGAGCTGCCTTTGGAATCTCTTGGATGAAACGGGCAAAACGAATCGACGAAGTTTTAGAAATTTCTAATGCAACCTACATGCAAGACTTGTTTGTTGAAAGCCTGAGCCATGGCATGAAACAGCGAGTCGGTATTGCCCGAACGCTGCTTCATGATCCTAGCGTTCTGATCTTGGACGAACCTGCCAACGGACTCGATCCCCAAGCTCGAATCGAAATGCGTGAGTTGCTACTTTCGCTGGCAGCAGCAGGAAAAACCCTGATCGTCACCAGCCATATTCTGCCGGAACTCTCCAGAATCTGCGACCAAGTCGCCATTATCACCAAAGGCAAACTACGAGCTTATGGACCGCTTGATGAAATCATGAAAACGTTCAGCCAAAAACGGACAATCGAAGTTCAATTGACTGGCACTGGACATCTTGAAAATGCCCTCAAACTGATCGCCGAACGCGTTACCGATTGTTCAGGCGCAACGGCTTCCACCGCCGAATCCGTTGTCCGGTTTCAAACCGAACAACAGGACTCCGATCTCTCTGGGATCTTGGCGGACTTAGTCAACCACGAAATCCCGGTCGCCCAGTTTCGAGAACTTCAAACTGATCTTGAAGATGCGTTCCTGTCAGTCACTCAGGAAGACGGAAAAGGGACCGGGGAGTCAGCCACAAATCCTGGGGCTACTGAGGCAGCGTCCACGGAGACTCCTGGATGAACGCTATCATTAAACGTGAACTCATTGACGTCTTCCGGACCCGCAAGTCATTTGCGATGCAAATCGCTTTAGCTGTCATTTTTGCATTACTGATCATCTTGCGGTGGCCAACGGAGTCCCAAGTTGATTTATCCGGAAAACACGCAAAAGACGTTTTCCGAATCTTTGGCTATGGTCTTCTGACCGTTCTGGTATTAATGGCCCCTGCTTTTCCAGCCTCTTCCATTATCCGGGAAAAAGTCAAAGGGACACTCACCTTAATGTTCAACTCGCCCCTTTCCAATGGATCGATCTACTTTGGAAAATTAATTGGCGTCAGCGGATTCCTGATTTTACTATTAATCATGAGTTTGCCCGCTGCCATGGCCTGCCTTAGTCTTGGCGGAATTTCGTTAATCCAAGAGTTATTGCCTCTCTACGGTGTCCTCTTTCTGCTGGTCGTTCACTACGCAGTCTTAGGCTTATGGGTCAGTAGCATGTCCAACTCAACCGACGGGGCATTACGTACGACCTATCTGCTGATCCTCGCATTTACGGTTTTAGCACTGGTGCCTTATCTCCTTTTTCAAGGCACAGAATCTGCATTAACCGAATTCAGTTGGTGGTTACGAAGCCTCTCACCCCTACCAGCGGTCATGGAAATCTTGGGCCATGGATTTGTTGGTTCGCAAGGGATTGAAACCGAATTGGGAGCACCGGGCCGCTTTTTCATCGTGAACGGTTTCATCACCTTGGCATTAATGGCTGACACGCTCTATCGATTCAACCACAAGATCTTTGACCGGGCCAGGTCGGGAGGAACCATGACAAGTGACATGGCCATTGGAGCCCAGGTCGGACGGTACATTTTTTTTCTCGGTTTTTTTGACCCGCGATCCAGAAAAACCGGCATCCCGCCATTGGTGAATCCGGTTCTCGTCAAAGAATTTCGCACAAGAAAATTTGGGCGATCACATTGGTTAATACGCATTGTTGCCCTCTGTGCAATTGCTTCTTTAATTCTTGCCTACATGGCAACACAGGGAACACTGGATTGGGGTACAGACGTGATCGGGGGAATCATGATTATGCTACAAGCCGGCTTGATCGTGCTATTCACCCCAAGTCTTGCCGCAGGATTGATCTCGGGAGAAATCGAAAGTGGAGGATGGCAATTACTCCAAATGACACCGATGCGAGCTTCCCGCATTGTTACAGGAAAAATATTGAGTGTCATTTGGACAATGTCACTCGTACTTTGTGCAACACTGCCAGGTTACCTTGTGATGGGCTGGATTGTTCCCGAGAAATGGAACCAGATCTACCAGGTCATGATCTGCCTTGTTTGGGCAGCTGTATTTTCCGTATTTGTCAGCGCAGCCGTCAGCAGCCTTTTCAGAAAAACTGCTGCCGCAACCGTTGTAGCCTACGCAATCCTGGCAAGTATTTGCCTGGGCACATTCTTTTTCTGGATCTTTCGAGATGCACCGTTTGGGCACGAACTGGTCGAGTCCATTCTCTCGGTAAACCCGATCGCGGCGGCAATGCAAGTGATTGAAACCCCCGGGTTTCAATCCTACGATCTCGTCCAAGTCAATTGGTGGATCATGGGCACAGGTAGCGTTGTCTCACTTCTGATTCTGGTGATTCAGACCATACGCCTTTTTCGACCTCAATAATTCCGGATCCCGTGCTCGTGCAAAAGCTATCCTCCAACGCCAAATCGACTCAGGCATCGACCTCACTGAAACGATCTTTTTGCTTACTGATTTTATCGGTTTGCCTGATCAATTCACTTGCTGGGCAAGATCCGTTTGACTTGCCAAGAGTGATGGACCAAGATCCCGAGTTCGTCGAACTGAAACCGAAAGTTGTGTTTGTCGATCAACTCGTCCATCTTTGGATCCAAGCACTCCGATCCAAAGATGTCACCTTACAAAGAAGAGCCGCAGAATCTCTAGTAATTGCCAAACAACGAGGTATCAACGGACTTGAGCAATCCCATGACGTTTTAATCGAATTGATAAGCACCTCTAATCGTTCCCGCCAATCCAGGATTGCGATTGCCAAAGCAATTGTCGCGTTTGACCTCAAACAGGCGGAAAAATCATTTATTCAACTCGCGAAAACCACCAACGACTTTGAATTGATGTCGGTAATTCAGCCTGCCTTGGCGGGTTGGAAAACCGAAGCAGCACGAGAATTGTGGATGCAAAATATTTCCCCGGAATGTCAAGAAATCCGAAGCCGAATTTTAGCAATTCAAGGCTTGGCTCAACTCGGAGAGACTTCTATTTTAGATGAGTTGAAAACGATGGTCACACAAGCCAATGCCGACTATCGCCTGCGGTACCACTCAGCCATTGCTATCGGGAAATTGGTCAATCAGGGACTTGAATCGTATGCTGACAAACTCGCAATTTCAAAACAGGTCGCAGAACGGATTCTCTCCGCCAATGTTTTGGCAAAACATCAATCCTCGCGAGCAATCCAAATTCTGAAAAAACTGGCTGCTGATTCTGAACCTGCCGTCGCATTTCTCGGTTGGTCGGTATTGTTAAATTCAGAAACCCCACGCGTCCTGGATCCCCTAGGGGACCTGGGGCAGGAACACCGGGGGCCCAAAGTCCGTCAAAAATTAATAGAACTATTGGCGATTTGGCAGGATCAGCCGGCCATCGAAAAACTGGGAGAGCTCCTTGCGGATCTTCACCCCCAAGTTCGGGTTTCTGCACGACAAACTCTATTAAAATTCGCACAGCAGGATTCGCTGAAGACTTGGGTGATCAAGGCAGCAGAAAATGCCCTGGAGGGGAACTGGCAATCCATCCAACAAGGGCTGTTGATCCTGAGTCGTTTAGACCACAAACCAGCAGCCATGAAACTGATCAAGTTACTGGACCACGACCGGTCCGAGGTCCATCTTACCGCTGGTTGGTCACTGGAAAAGTTGTCGGTTCAACAAACGCTAGAACCCATTACCCGTCGCCTAGAAACACAAGTCACCCAAATCAAGTCTGGTGACTACACCAGCATGAGCAAATCCAGATTTGAGTGCATGTCCCATTTAATCCAGTTGCTCGGTAAAAACAGGCACCGTGCAATGCAGGAAATCATCATCCGAAAATTGATTCCCAAAGACATGAATCTTCTCGAATATTCGATCCGACCAGCAGCGTTATGGAGCTTGGGGCAAATCTATAAGGGTAAAACACTCCCGGATGATTTACGGGAATTACTGGGACAACGATTGCTTGACGATGACGCCATGAACCCGGAAGACACTTACGTTAAATCAATGTGTGCCTATACGTTTGCAGTTACCAATTCAAGAACGACTATCGAAGATATTGAAAAGTATGCCGATTCAAACAGCGTCAATTCCCGGCTTGGCTTCTATTGCCACTGGGCCTTAAACCAGCTGGATGGCCGTGAAATCCCTCTCGTCAAAGCATTTGAACGGCAAGACACTAATTGGTTTCTAAACCCGATTGAATGATCGACGTGCATTTTTTACAAATTGTTCAATTTTTGCATGGTCTTTAACACCATTTACAGATTCCACTCCGCCAGCAACGTCGACTCCAAATGGCTGGATCTGCTCAATCGCCCGCTCCACATTGAAAGGGTTTAAGCCACCGGCGAGAATTACAGGTTTTTCGGTTGGCAAATCGAGCTCGCTTAACCAGTTCCAGTCTATCGTTTCCCCTGTTCCTCCATAGGAATCCGCCCGGAAAGCATCTAACAAAAAGGCTCCGACTAGATCGGCGCAATGCCCCTGATCCCATTGCTCAATTTGGGAGAGGGCGGTTTCACTATTTTCAGGCGACATCCTGACCGCTCGGACAACTTTCTGCCGGTTATCTTCAAGATGCGATTCGAGTTCCTCCAACAGCGTAATACTTTCGTTTCCATGCAATTGAATCAAATCAAGACCCACCTGTTGTGAAACAGAGCGAATTTCCGCTGCCGAGTGGTTGACAAACAGGCCGACTTTTTTCAGTGATTTCGGAGCCTTGGAAGCAATTTCAACAGCCGATGTAACCGGAACAAAACGTTTGCTCTTGGCATAGAAATTCAACCCGATTGCATCGCCGCCAAACTGGCTGCATTGGACAACGGTTTTACAGTCCTTGATTCCACAGATTTTTATTTTGAACACGATTCAATCCTGTCAAAACTGGCAATCTTAATCCTGTTTCCGCCCGTCAGAAATACTGCAACATTGTTGAATGATGATCCCGGTCAAAGAGTTGAAGGCTTCAACCGTGACTGGATGTTCGCCAAAATCTCCTGTTCCAGCGATGTGTCGCGTCCCATTTTGTACCAACGGGACCTCGAACGCGGAAGACTAGGACTACCGTCTTGATCGAGGCGAGTGGCAATATTGCTGTTCAAGGATTGACCCACTGTCGCGCTTTCGGGTTGAGGAATATCCTCCATTTCCTTGATGACTTCCACTTCTACTAAATAAGTCGGCCCGGACGGGATCACGCGGACCTTTGCCTGTCGGCGAACAGAATGAAGGGTTGCATGCAGTTTTTCGAACCCCGGAGTCGAATCTTTCCGCCAAGGTTCTAACAGAGTCGAGCCTGGAGCCGGAAACGTCGTGATAACGCCTTCCGAAACAATCCCTTGATCTAACCGGACACGCTCTTCTTTCTTGATTTTGAAATAGTCGTCAATTTCGTCAACTATTTGATTCCAGGCAAACTCGTGATCGCTAATCACGACACTAATTGGGTTCGGCGACAACACTTGGGAAACGCTTCGATTAGAATCTGGAAAAAGCAATCCGCTGCCCAGCCATGTGCGTTGACAGCCTGAAAAGTTTAAAAAGAACAACACCGAAAATATGATGGTTAAGGTACACTTCAGTTTTTGAAATCGTATTTGCATTTCGGGTCGTTCATCTACAATCGGCCAAGCGGCGAGATAATCGCAAAAAAACTATTGTTCGCAAAGACCATACCAATCTGCTAGCATCCATGAACTCATCCTCAGAACTCGAGCGGCTTTACCAAGAATTCAATAATGGCAATGGTTTTTTTGTCGATCAGGACGCGTGCGTAATCTGTCTGACGGGTCGAGATTGCCGCAATTTTTTGAATAGCTTCTGTACAGCGGATCTCCAAAACCTCCAACTGGGAAAATTGACTGAAGCTTTTCTCCTGGATTCAAAAGGCAAAACACTCGCTTTTGCTTTGGTCTTGGCAACCCAATCCGGGCTGAACATGATCGTGCCCAAAGCCCAATCTGAAATGTTGGCTAACCACTTATCAAAATACCTCATCGTTGAAGATGTATTGATCCAAACATTGGATAATGCATTTGTTGTTTATTTTTCCTGGCAAACTCCCGAATCGGTGCCAACGCATATCGGTCCAAATATTTTCTTAAGTGTTTTCACAGACTCGATCCCAGTCGAGCTGATCCGTGACAAAGTCGAATTAGTCAAAACAGTCTTTGAAATGATTCGCGTGGAAAACAAGTTTCCCAAAAGTGGTATCGATATTTTGCCAAGTAATCTTCCCCAAGAGTTCGAACGCAATCAAACCGCCATTTCATTCAACAAGGGTTGTTACTTGGGACAAGAAACTGTTGCTCGGCTGGATGCCCTGGGGCACACCAACCGGTCTTTTTGCTTAATCACCATCGATTGCCCAAAGAATTCAACACCCCAAAACGAACTGACCCAT
>JAZABE010000363.1:0-7123 GCA_036137535.1 Planctomycetota bacterium
TGCTCCCAGTTGTGTGGCACGGCGATCCTCTTGGTGCGATGAACGCGACCCGGAAAACGACGCCGAAACCAATGCAAAGCCGATAACAGACCAAATGTTGCCAGGGGAGTTCATCGCCATGGGATTCGGGTTCTAAGATACAACAGGTTTTAATTAAGAACCAATTATCCACTGATCGAACGGTCGCATCAACACCGCACCGGATGCCTCTCTGGTTTCCTGAAAAGCCAATAAAACGCTTTGAAATAACACCCAAAACCGCAGCCATTCACAGAGACCGACCGGCCTTCTCAACGGCAAAGAACCCAACACAACCGATTTTTTGAAAGTGAAAACTCGAAGCCCGCTGCACACACCACTGATGAAACCGGGAAGGGCAATCCGTTTCGTTACTGAAAACCTTTTTCCGGTTATAAGCCTTCATCAAAAGCCGAGAAACCCAACTCTGACCGCGATGCGAAAACAACGTTGCCCCGAACAGCACACCTCCCGGCCGTAGGCCATACTCGAACAACCGGTCACAAATCGCCAATTTTTCCTCCATGTCCAGAGGAAGACAATGCAAGACGTAATTCAAGCCAATCGATCGAAACGGGGAATGCCCACGCAAGTCCAGGTCCATCAAATCGACTTCCAACGTTGCCGGTCCAAATTGCCTCAGGGTTTGGCAGGCAACCTGTAAACAATCGGGATTGACGTCGGCAATCACCAATCGATGAAATTTTCTTTTTTTCGCTGAATGGCAAAGCTGTTTTCCGCTACCAATCCCGATTTCAAGATGGTCTTCGGTCAAGTGAGTAGTGCCGTGGTCAATCAAACGTTGAGTGGGGCAGCCCCAGATCAAACGATTCGACACAAAGTGCACCAGAAAATCATAAAAGGCCAAGGTAGTCCGAGTGTAAACCTTCGCACCTTCGGGCAGCTTGCTCGAGCTCAAACATTCATTCGGACTATCCTGGCAACTTTTCATCTGGTTCCGTTTAAATATGCTTTCCCCTGCCACGAATCCCGGGATTCCATCTCGTGAGCCAGGGCATGCAAAACAGCCGGCTTATCCAGGCACCAAGAGGGACCCACGAAATAGTCAGGAGGGGCTTCACCGCTAATTCTCTCCACGATCATGCGCGGCGGCAGCAATTCCAGGAAATCGACTAGAACATCGATGTAGTCATCCCGACTCATCAATTCAACCTCACCGGCAAGAACTTGCTGTTCCAGGGGGGTTTTCTTGACGCATTAAAGATTGTGAATTTTCACTGAATCCACTTCTTGGATCGCAATTTCCTTTGCGCTTTGAAGCATATCTGTTTTCGACTCTCCGGGTAATCCGAGCATCACGTGAGCGCAGATCTCAAAACCTCGCCCCCGACTTCTTTCCATCGCGTCAACAAAAGCGTCATGGTGATGTCCCCGGTTCATCCAGTCCAACGATCGATCATGGACTGTTTGCATACCGTACTCGACCGAAACGTAAATCTGTTTTGACAATTCCTCGATCAGATCCAACACTTCATCTGGTACACAATCCGGCCGGGTACCAATGGCAAGCGCCACGACATCTGGATGTGAAATTGCTTGTTCAAAAAGCGGACGCAACTCTTCAACCGGGGCATAGGTATTCGTTGCTGGTTGAAAATAGGCCATGAACTTGGCTACTTTGTAGCGTTTTTTCAGGCGTGAAATTCCATCATCGATTTGAGCTTGAATTCGGTCTCGGCGAACTCGACGACTGGGGCTAAAACTCCGGTTATCACAAAACACACACCCCCCGATGGCCACCGTCCCGTCAACATTTGGGCAACTAAAGCCCGCATCGATGCTGACTTTTTGGACTCGTTCGCCAAAACGTCTTTTCAGGTAATACCCGTAAGGGTAATAACGAAAGCCATCATCTTTCCATGGGAATCTGTCGTTTTGTGTGATTATCTCATCCAATTCGGTTGACTCTATCCGTTCGGTCGTTAGAGTGAAAATACTGTCATTGCGTTCTACACGACATCTATACTACGGTACGAAAACCGGGATAGGTCGTGCCTGCCCCATTGCTTACTTCCCCCAATTTAGCGAATAGATGATGTTTGGAGAACTCGTACCTGTCGGTGGAGGCGACACCATCCCTTTACTCCAGAAGAAATTGCGAGTGGGGCGTCGGGAGGGATGCGATATTATCCTAGCTTTCCCCAACGTATCTTCTCACCATTGCCTGCTGGAAATCGAAGAAGGCTACTGGTTTGTGCGTGACTTGAAAAGTCGAAATGGAATTAAAGTCAACGACAAGCGGATCTTTCAAGGCACGCGAAAACGGGTTGATCCCGGAGATGTCTTGCGAATCGCGAAACATGAATTCCGAGTGGAATACGAACCTCATGAAAACGGAGCCTACGGATCCCCTCCACAGGACGAATTTGTTGAAAGCACGTTTTCCCAGTCCTTGATGGAACGTGCGGGGTTGACGGGACGCCGTCGGCGATAATATTCTTCCTCTTTTGAACCTATCAAGAGGAACCCACTGCCATGCTTGCGCATATTGTATTCTTTACGCTAAAGGACACTTCCGAAGAGGCCATTGATCGCCTGGTGGATTCCGGCAAGGAATTCTTGTCCGGACACCCGGGCACCGTTTTTTTTGCCATGGGAACCCTCAACCCAGAACTCGATCGCCCCGTGAACGACCGGGAATTTCAGGTCGCCTTGCACGTCATCTTTGATTCCAAGGAATCCCATGATGCCTACCAGGTCCACCCACGTCACCACCAGTTCATCGAAGCTAACAATGACAACTGGGACAATGTCCGCGTCTTTGACTCTGACGCTTCTGCCTAGTTCCCCGGGGCAACAGGAATCACCCTAAAGATTCACCGCGGCGTGCCGGCAGCTTAGGCTTGCTCCTCGCGGTGCTGATCGACCAGTTCATCAATCTGCTGGCGGCCTTTCAAATAAAACAACACTCCCACAACAGCAACCACCAAGGTTTCAATGCGGTACGCCAACGCCACAATCAAACCAGTCGTGTTTACAGACTGGTCACCGATGCTCCGGTAAAAAAACCAGAGAAACCCCTCTAAGCCACCAATGCCGCCCGGCAAAGGCAGAACGCTTGCTAAATGGGAGATTGGGGAAATGATGAAGTGATCTCCCAGTGATGGGTGCTCCACACGCAACCCAACGGCCACACAAAACACACTCAAAGTCAATAAGACATGAACCCCAATGCTTTGCAAAAGCGCCAGCACTAGGACCTGGGGACGCTGTTGATAAACGATACCCGCTTCTAAAGCCTTCTCAAGCAAGGGGCCAATCCACCGCAATTGAACTAACCGTCGGAACCCCTTGGTGTTTTTCACATGGGGAAAGACAAACAATCCTGAAAACCCGATTAACCCGGTACACGTCAGGCCCAAGGCAATCCAGGTAATGGCTTGCAAAGTGCCCAGGTCGCTCATCAGAATGGCCGAGTCACCAAAATACCGGAACGCGAACATTGTCAATGTTGTCAACATGAAAAGCCCCAACAACCCACAGACGCGATCCACAAAAACAGTCACCAATGCCAAGGCTTTATGATCAGGATTTTCCCGAGAAACAAAATAAATGCGGACCGCATCCGCTCCAAAGGTTCCGATGCTAACAGACCCAAACATATGCCCCACGAACCCGATTCGCAGGCAATCCAGGTAGCTAAACGGAATTCCAACCGCCTGAACCAGTCGCCGCCATCGAATAAAGCTCAGGCTGATCCCGGCCGTCACCAGGACCTGACCAGCCCAGAGGAACCCCCATTGCTTTTCAGACTGTACAATCGATTGAAACTGGTCGCTGGACGAGGCTTTATAAACCAAGAATCCGACAATGCCGATGGCAAATCCGAATTTCAGAACTGTAAATTGAAATTTATTCAACGACCAACCTGGGTTATCAAACTTTAAATTATTGGCACCAACGCTGACGCCGGAATTCCATGTCTCAACAACTACGCGCGATCTTTTCTGGACAGGTTCAAGGAGTTGGATTTCGGTATAAAACACTGGCCCTGTCAAGCCATTTTGCCGTGAAAGGATACGTCCAAAACCTAGGCAATGGAACCGTAGAATTGGTGGCTGAAGGGGAAAAGCACGAGCTGGAACGCTTTTTACTCGAAGTTCAGCAGGAGATGAACGCCAATCTAGAAAACACGCTGGTCAACTGGCATCCAGCAACCGACCGTTTTCAGGCATTTTCGATTCGCAGGTAACCTCAAAGCCTACCCAAAAAGCTAAGCTTACCCAGTTCGCAATCGGAACAATCGTCACAAGCCGCCGATCCCTCTTTGCCTGCAAAACAAACGACTTTATTGGCCTAACCCGGGTGCATTGCACTTGGCGACAGTTGAACCCATTGACCATACTGATCGTATTAACGGTTTGTGTAGATTTGGTTCGCTATTTTTCGATACGAACCCAACCTTGAATGAAACACTGGTTCCACTACCCAGCAAGATCTACCAAGGACGCCCGGGTTGAACCATTAGAACGGATTTTCTTTTTTTTAATCCTGCTTGATGCAAACTTCTTTCCATGACAGAAAATTTCATTTTTGGCGCACTGGTTAACTGGGCTTGGACAACTCCAATTTGGTTACTTTCCGTCGGAGTTGCCGTTGGCTTAGCCGTCTGTGGGTTCCTGATCCTTTGCGGGTATGGCTTATCCCGAATCCCGGGTTTAAACGTGGTCAATGAAAAGCCACGGCAAAGATTGCTGCTGGCCATTGGACTCACCGTTCTCACTCAATTGATCCTGATCCCTTTTTTCTGGAGCCCCAACCTAGTGGACTGGATGGGGCAATCCCATCATCTGGGAACCTTTCAACCCTACAATGACCTACAGACAGCGGCGCAGAACCCTCCTGGGTTTTCGGCGGTGGTCTTGTCCGTGATTTTGCTGTCAACCACTCTTTTCGTCGGATGGCTAACGTTCTTTGCACTCTGTTCCAAAAAGTTCATTTCAGAAGTGATGATTTTTGTCGTGGAAGGCCCGATGGGTTGGCTGATGTGGATTGGCATCTATTTCGTCTTCATTGCCGTTCTTGGGATTGTTCTAGCCAAAACCCAGGGATTCGGAGACACCTTAAAAATTGTCGACAAACCAATGGAAATCCTCAAGCCCTGGAACCGTTTAGCTTTCACAGGTGTTTCCAGTGTTAAGCAATTCAAGATTCCTTCAGGTGCTGACACTGGTGAACCGATCGACGTCGCGTTTAATGGTATAGAAATGGCGGGTCTCGAACTATGGAGTGATCACAATCTCGAAATCCAGGGCAGCCCATTCAAAAACGACACCCGAGAAGACATCGTTGTCCTAAAAACCAATATCAAAATTGAGCCCAATGAACCCACTCGATATCTCCGCCAGGGGATTGGGGATAAAATCATTGGCAGTGGTGAAATCACCAAACTCTACGTCAAGAACGATTCTGGTGAGACGGCCAACCTTGAGATGCGGTTAATCACAAGACCGATCGTTTCTCAACTCGCAGTTTTACCGATTTGCATCTCCATCGTAACGGGCATTTTTCTTTTCGCAGTTTTCCTCCGGGGCTTTGCACCAAAAGTTACGGCGGTTTCAATTTCCACATTTAAGACAGAAGTTTCCCAACCGGTCTACTTGATCCTGATGATCACCGCGATTGTCGGGGTCGGTCTATTTGTAATTTTGCCATACAACACCTTTGGCGAAGACATTAAGATGCTAAAAGATGCTGGGCTGACATTGATCTTGGTCTTCAGTATTTTTCTCGCCATCTGGGCTGCCAGTAAATCCATCGCGGAAGAAATCGAGGGACGCACCGCGCTCACGGTCCTGTCTAAACCCATTGGCCGGCGTCAATTCATCATCGGAAAATTCGTCGGCATTGCCTGGGCTTTGGCCATTTTCGCAATTATCGTCGGCATTGTGGTCTTTATTCCCGCGATCTCTTACAAGGCAACCTATGATGCCAAGGAAGCATCCGAAGAAGCAATCAAGTGGCAAGAATGCTATGCTGAAACCGTCAAAATTGTTCCGGGGATCGCGCTTGGATTCATGGAAACGCTGGTTTTCATCGCCATCTCTGTGACCATCTCAACGCGTCTTCCTATCATGGCGAATATCCTGATTTGCTTTTCAATTTATGTCCTAGGACATCTGACTCCGCTAATTGTTCAATCCACGATCGCTGTCGATGCTTTTGAGACCGTCGTCTTTTTTGGCCAACTGGTTGCCACCATTTTCCCCGTTCTCGATCACTTCAATATCCAAGCAGCTATCTCTGGAGATGCAGTTGTCCCAATGTCCTACCTAGGCTGGTCCCTGATCTACTGCATGGTCTACGGCGGGATTGCATTACTGCTTGGCTTGATTTTCTTTGAAGATCGTGACGTGGCCTAAACTCGATCGCACCCCTCAACGCGAATTCTTGTCATTCCACAGAAGCACACTGGCCGTCATTACCTGTGTTGATTTTCGCCATTGACGAACCAACAGACCTTCAAGCAACCGTAGGCAAGGCTTTAACTGCGTTCAGCGTGCGAATCTTGACGGGAGCCTGCTGCATTAAACCGGCGAAAATGCCAATACAGCCCCGGCCTTAATAGATATTCTGCCAAGGCTGAAGTCACCAGGCCCGCCAAGATGACCGTGGCCACCGGGTAAAGCATTTCACGGCCCGGCATCTTCCCGGCAAACACCAAAGGCAGTAGGGCAAAAACGGTCGTCAACGTGGTCATCGTGACAGGCGACAGACGATCGAGGCTCCCAGCAACAATGGCTTTCCGGGAATCTCCAAGCACAACCCCCTGCTTCACATACGATTCCATCAATAAAATTCCATTACGGATCGAGATCCCCCCCAGTGCGACAAATCCAACCAAAGCGGCAATTGAGAGGGTTTGCCCGGTTAAAGTCAAACCCAACACTCCTCCTACAAACCCAATCGGGATGGCAATCAGTATCTGCAAAACCTGGTTTACCGAAGCAAAATTCAAATACAACACAGCGATCATCCCCAACAACGACAACAAACTCAGGACCAGGATACTCCGTGTGGCTTGAATCTGGGCCTCATACTCTCCACTGATTTCATAGTAATAATCCGCCGGCAGTTTGAATTC
>JAZABE010000364.1:0-3105 GCA_036137535.1 Planctomycetota bacterium
CACGAGTTCATGCCTCTCAGTATGCGCAACAAGGCTTATCTGGATGCCGGAATTCCTATCGGAGCAAGCCAGACGATTTCCTCGCCGTTCATTGTTGCCTACATGACAGAATCTCTTGAACCCAAGCCAACGGACAAAGTATTGGAAATTGGAACCGGCAGCGGCTACCAGGCTGCGGTTCTCAGTCCACTGGTTAAGGAGGTCTATTCTATTGAAATTGTCAAATCTCTCGGTGAGCGGGCAGCACGCACCTTAAGGCGATTGAAATACAAAAATGTATTCACCAAAGTCGGTGATGGATTCAAAGGCTGGAAAGAACATGCACCCTTCGACAAAATCATTGTCACTTGTTCTCCAGAACGCATTCCGCTGCCGTTAATCGAACAGCTCAGGGAAGGTGGGTTAATGGTTGTTCCCGTCGGAGAACGTTATCAACAAACACTCTACCTGTTGAAAAAAAATAACGGGAAACTGGACTCGATCGCTCTACGTCCCACGCTTTTTGTTCCGATGACCGGTAATGCGGAAGATGCCAGAATCGTCAAACCGGACCCATTGAATCCCAAGATTGCCAACGGTGATTTTGAGCTGAAACCGAAAAACAAGGAGTTTATGCCCGGCTGGTACTATCAACGAAAACTGAAATGGGTCGAGGACAAAGCGGCCCCCAAGGGCAATCACTTTATTACCTTTGCTAACGATGAACAGGGCAAAGCATCTCATTTAATGCAAGGGTTTGCCATTAATGGACAAAAAGTCAAAAACCTAAAACTATCACTGTCTTTCAAATGCCAAGATATCCGCACAGGCCTTTTTCCCTATGATTTACCGGGAGGCACTATCACCTTTTACGACGAACTCAGACGTGACCTAGGCCAAATTGAAATTGGGCCATTCCGAGGAACCCAAGATTGGAAACGCTACTACAAAACATCCCGCGTTCCCCCCAAAGCCCGGGAAGCTCTCATTCGAATTGGCCTGTTTGGAGCCACGGGAGAGGCCTCCTTTGACGATATCCGTCTGACAGTCGACCCATAGTTTGGCGTCAAATTACCCATTCATCCCCAAAATTTGGCAGATGAATTTTCCCCAATTCGGTTTTGGCCTACAATCCACCCTCTTTCGCCTTTTTTCGCTAGCTTGCTTTGCTAGATAAACCTGCTATTTTGTAGGGAATTGTTAACCTACGGTATTTCCGTAAAATTTTTCAGTTCCGGCTTTTATTAGGTTTTTCGGCTCATGAAGCGAACATTACAACGTCGTCTCGCGATCGCAACCTTGTTTTCCCTACTCGCGACTGCTTGTGCCAATCAATGCCATGCCCATTGGGGCGGAGGATCACATGGTTCAAGTGGTGGCAGCAGTGGAATCAGTTACGGCAGTAGCGGTGGCAGCTCTGGTCATTTTAGAACACCCGTTCGATCTTACCTTAGACAGGTGGCAAATCGAATGCGAACCGCCCCTTATCACGGAAGTCATGGAAGTTCCGGGTACACCCACCATCGCGCCTTTTATGGTTCCAGCGGCGGTTCGTCCGGAACCACGGTCGCCCGCTACCACTGTGTTCCTTCAACGGCAACAGGAGGTCAGGCAGTTTCCCCCAAGCCTCAGCCTGCCCAACCTGAAAACCAGGTCCAACCACCGGCACCTGAAAAATCCGGTGATAAAACCACTAGCCTTTTACAAAAAGGCTATTTGACCGTAAGCGTTCCCGCCGAAGCCAAGATTTATGTTAACGACAAGTTGACTCGAACGAATGGTCCAATACGACGTTATAAAACTCCAGAGCTCAAACCCGGGCAGAAACTTTCTTTTCGAGTCCGTGCCGTCGTCGAAAAAGAAGGTAAAAAACTAACTCAAACCAAACTCGTTGATCTGTCTTCTGGAAACACCAAACACCTTGAATTCGCTTTCGAGAACCCTCCACCACCGGTAACCGTTCTTTCACTGAGTGTCCCTGAAAATGCATTGATCACTCTTGCCGGAAATCAGATGGCTGCTTCAGGTCCGCTTCGAATGTTTACCACAACAAGCCTGAAGCGAGGCGAATCCTGGAAAGACTATCAAATCGTGGTTACCGCTCAAGTGAATGGAAAAACAATAGTTAAATCAAAAACGATTGATTTGATATCTGGTGAATCGGTTGACTTGGATTTCGATTTTGAAGCCGAGTACAACCAGCTTGCCAAACGTTGATTTCAAAAAAATCGATCACGAATCATCAGAGGGTCCTCGCACAACGAGGGCCCTATTTTTGTGCGCAGCTCGATTTTCAAAAAAATCTTTCTGCCGCGTTCCCGCATTCTCTCCCGCTCCAGACGAATAATAATTAACGGATCACTCATCGCTTCTCGATTCCATTGGCAGTTCTGATCACTGGCTGATCAAATCACCAAAAAAAACTGCTAAAGATCATTTGAAATCGATTAAACTATCTTTTGAAATCCTCACCTCCCAGTATCCCCGATGTCTCAAAAACAGCAAACCGAAACCGGTCCTGATCCTGCTGTGGAATCAAACTGGTCTGCCTTCACAAAATGGGTTCTATCGGTCATCGCAATCGGACATTTGTCAATTGTATTCACATCGCCCTGGGCATTACCCCAGCCTTCCAGCCAACTCGCCCGGACTGTCAATGATTGGACCTCGCCGATTTCCAATTTACTTTACATGCAACATGGTTACCGGTTTTTTGCACCGGATCCGGGTCCGAGTCATTTAATCGTGTACGAGATCACCCAAGCCGACGGCAGCGTCATCAAAGGAACATTCCCTGACCGGCAAGTTCATCGTCCACGTCTGTTGTACCACCGTTTCTTCATGATTAGCGAACATTTTTGGGGACTGGGAGTTGCCTCAAATCGTTCAAGTCATGAGTTGGGCCAAGGATTACAGAAAGCTGAGGATTATTTGCGCAAAAACGGGTTTTCCTGGCAAGCCGATTGGATCCAGCAGAACAGACCTCGGCACGAATTGGAACTTCTATCCTCTGCCGACATTCACCGAATCGTGGAAGACCTGAAGAGCCAGGGCAAATTCCACGCCGCCAAAACTGCCCAGAAAAATTTAGAAGCTCAGCAAGCGGGTATGGAAATATTGAGAAAG
>JAZABE010000365.1:0-10175 GCA_036137535.1 Planctomycetota bacterium
CGACAAACACACAAAAAACAAACTCAGAGTTCTCCGCCGGGTCATTGCCCAGAAAGACAGCCAGAGCATTCATCCAGCGACAGTTCTGCAACCGTCCCCTGAATCTGCAGCCACCGCATCAGCGCAAAACTCTTCTGTCCATTGCAATCCCCAGCTGGAATATGAAATCGGTGACACCTTGGGTGAAGGGGGCATGGGAATCATTTACGAGGCAAAACAGACAACACTCAACCGTTCCGTCGCGATCAAGATGCTCAAGCCAGAATCAAATTCCGAGTCTCAACGACTCAAATTTCTTTCTGAAGCGATTTTGACGGGAGGATTAGAACATCCCAATATCATCGCGCTGCATGATCTGGCAGCAGACCAGGACGACAACCTTTTTTATTCCATGAAAAAAATCACTGGGCGAGCCTGGCGAGAATCCATCAACTCACTTTCACTCGACGAAAACCTCGAAATACTGCTACGGATCTGCAATGCTGTTGCCTTTGCCCATAGTCGAAATGTTATTCACCGGGACATCAAACCGGGCAATGTGATGCTGGGTGAGTTTGGCGAAGTCCTCCTGATGGACTGGGGACTGGCAGCCGTTTTGCCGGCAAACGGAAAACTCGAAAAAAATGAATTTCCTGGACTGGGTGGAACCCCGTCTTATATGGCACCTGAGTTAGCGCGAGGTGATTTTGAAAAACTGAGTCCCCAATCTGACATTTACCTGCTGGGAGCGGTGTTATTCCAGATTGTCACCAAGAACCCACCGCATCCAGGACAAAGCATTGCCGAAGTCTTGGTGAACGCTGCCAACAATGTCATTCAATTCACCAACAAACAGGGGGAACTCCTGGCTATCGCTGAAAAGGCAATGGCCGCTGATCCCAAAGACCGTTTTGGATCCGCCATCGAATTACGTCAGACCATTCGTAATTTTCAAGTGCATTCCCAAAGCATGGGTCTGACCCGCCGAGCAAAAAAAATGGCCAAGCGTGCCCGGCAAACCAACGATTATGCACTTTATGCAAATGCCCTATTAACTTTTGAAGAGGCAATTGACGTTTGGCCAGAGAATCGCAAGGCCATCAATGGATTGATTTTGACAAAAAAATATTACACCGAGTCAGCGATCGACAATGGAGACCTTGATCTCGCTGCTTCAATTTTGGAAAGCTCTGAATCGGAAAACACCCAGGAAAATCTTCAGACCCAGTCGCTCACAGCCCGCGTCACCGAGCTCAAAAAAGACAGGTTGTTACAGCAGAAGCAACAAGTCAAAACGCAACAGGATCTTAAAAAATGGACCCGCGCCTTTGAAGCAAGTCCTGATCTGGTCGCGATTTCACGGCTAAGGGATGGTTTGATCTTTGAAGTGAACGAATCCTACTTGCGAACACTGGGTTTTACGCGGGATGAAGTAATCGGCAAGACGGCCGCTCAACTGCGGACCTGGGTCAAGCCTGACCAGCGGCAGCAATTTGTACAAATCTTGGAGAGCCAAGGACGCTGCGATGAACTCGAAACCCAGATCCGAACAAAAACGGGTCGCGAACTTCCAGTTTTAATTTCGGCCTGCAAACTGGGTTTCGATGGGGAAACCGCGATTATTACCAACGCCCATGACATTTCAAACCGAAAACATATGGAAAGGGCGCTGGCAGAAAGCGAAAACCGACTTCGCGAAACTCAGGAACTGGCGAAATTGGGCACCTGGGAATACAATCTTGAAACTGAAGAAATCAGTTGGTCGGATGAAACATTTCGTATCATCGGTTTGTCCAAAGAAAGCGGTGAACCCTCACTCGAAGGTTTTCTCAGCACAGTCCACCCAGACGATGCGCCGTTGTTTCTGACATTAATCAACAAAGCCCGCGAGGACGGAAGTCCCTACCAGGTCGAAATGAGACACCGTCAATCCAACGGCCGCTACAAATCGGTATTTGCGACTGGAAAACCACAATTCGAAGCCGGCAAGGCGGTTTTATTGTTTGGTTCAGTAATGGATATTTCCGAATTTCGAGAATTGTGACTTGGTAGACCTTTCGGTTCCAGACTGACATTTTGATAACACGAAACCCATGAATTCAATTCGATCCATGATCGTCATTCCCGCGAGAATGCATTCGACGCGGCTGCCCGGGAAAATGTTGCTGCAAACCACTGGCAAACCACTGATTCAGCACACTTACGAAGCCGCGGTTCAGGCGGTCAAACCTGAACGGGTGATTGTCGCTACCGACCACGAAGAAATCTACAATACGGTCGTTGCTTTTGGGGGAGAAGCAATGATGACTGACCCCGAGGCTGCCAGTGGAACGGATCGAGTGGCTGAAGTCGCCGAAAATTACCCGGGAATGGATATTTTCGTGAATGTTCAAGGGGACGAACCGGAAATTTGTCCGGAGTCCATAGACTTAGCGATTGAATCGCTGGAAACCGATGAAAAGGCAGTCATGTCGACACTGGCAACTCCAATTCGTAAGATCGAAAATTTGTTGGATCATTCCTGTGTCAAAGTCATCTTCGACGACCTCCAAAATACGTTGTATTTCAGCAGGGGCCCAATTCCAATGGTGGCAGGTCGTATTGAAGACCTGATTGAGCGAGAGCCACCTATTTACTATCAGCATATTGGACTTTACTGCTACCGGCGAGCGTTTCTGAAAAAGATTCAGTCCATCCCCGTTTCCAGCCTGGAACGGATTGAAAGACTGGAACAATTACGGGTTTTACAGAGTGGTTACCGGATCAAAACCGCTATAATTACCGAATCTTACCCGGGCATCGACACTCCGGAAGACTATGACGCATTTGTCAAACGATGGCTGACTTGATAAGATGCCCCGTGTTTTGTTGGAACTGTCGTTAAAATTACAGCCCGCCTAGGCTTTTGCGAGCCGGCTCCTGAAATGACTGACTGTCAGGAATGGTAATCTTTCTATGACCAAACATATCTTTGTTACCGGCGGTGTTGTTAGCTCTTTGGGTAAAGGATTGACCAGTGCCTCCATTGGAATGCTGCTGGAACAGCGAGGACTAAAAGTTCGGATGCAGAAACTGGATCCCTACATCAATGTTGATCCAGGAACTATGAGCCCTTATCAGCATGGCGAAGTCTACGTTCTGGATGATGGATCAGAAACTGACTTGGACCTGGGACATTATGAGCGATTCACCAGCAGCCCCTTAACCCGGGATGCCAACTACACGACCGGCCAGATTTACCTTTCCGTAATCGAAAAAGAACGGCGCGGAGAATTCTTAGGAAAGACGGTGCAGGTCATTCCTCATGTGACCAATGAAATCAAGGAATGCATACAAAAACTGGTCGATGATGATGTTGATGTTGTCATCACCGAAATCGGCGGCACCGTAGGTGACATCGAGAGTCAACCCTTTCTCGAAGCCATCCGCCAATTTTCACTGGATGTCGGCAAGGAAAATTGCCTTTACGTTCATCTGACTCTTGTACCTTACTTGAAAGCAGCCGGTGAACTTAAAACAAAGCCAACTCAACATTCGGTTGGGCAATTGCGGGAAATTGGCATTCAACCCGATATCCTGATTTGTCGGACGGAAAAAACCATCAGCCATGAAGACAAAGAGAAAATTGCATTGTTTTGCAACGTTCCTAATGAAGCGGTGATCGAGGAAAAGGACAAGGATTTTTCGATCTATGAAGTCCCCCTGAGCTTGGTTGAACACGGACTCGATAGCCTGGTAGTCAAACGCCTCAACCTGAAAGCTGGGGACTGTGATCTTGAACGATGGCATGAATTGATTTATCGCCTGCGAAATCCAAAACACGAAATCAGCATTGCTGTCGTTGGCAAATATGCTGAACACCGCGATGCCTATAAATCTATTTATGAATCACTGGATCATGCCGGCATCGATCACGGGGCACAAATTCGAATTGGTCGAATCCTCAGCGAGGATGTTGAACATGAAGGACCCGAGAGGCTGCTTGGGTCCTATGACGGCATTTTAATCCCTGGAGGATTTGGCGAACGCGGCATTGAGGGAAAAGTCGAAGCTGTGCGATTCGCACGAGAAAAGAAAATTCCTTTTCTGGGAATTTGCCTGGGAATGCAATGTGCTGCGATTGAATTCGGCAGGAATGTCGTGGGACTCGAAGAAGCCAACTCAACGGAGTTTGACAAGAATACCCCGCACCCGGTCATCTGCTTGCTCGACGAACAAAAGCAGATCACTGAGATGGGCGGAACCATGAGACTGGGAGCCCAAACCGCCCACTTGGCAGGAGACTCGATCGCAGCGACTTGCTATGGCATCGACACGATCTCCGAAAGGCATCGACATCGCTACGAATTCAACAATGTTTATCGAAGCCAATTCACTGCGAACGGGATGAATTTCACCGGATTGAGTCCAGATCAATCCCTAGTGGAAATTGTTGAAATTGAAGATCACCCGTGGTTCCTAGCGGTTCAGTATCACCCAGAATTCAAATCCAAGCCAACGCAAGCTCAACCCTTGTTTTCCGGATTCATCAAAGCCGCGATTGATCGCCATGAGGGGCAAAAAAAAAATCGAAAAGCTGATGAACTTGCGGAACAAGAATTCTAGGACAGCTATTCCGAATTGAAAGGTCTTTTCAGGATCCTGCTTCTCACGACTCGGATCGCAACAGGCCCGGCAAACCATGATTCTTGTTTGACCAAACTGCCAATAACCTGTCACGACCAACTCTCCGGTTGCCGCTTCCATTTTTCCACAGTGTCTCCGTTGGGCAGGTCTTTCAACCCAAACCACCCTGCTTCAACCAACCCCACCAAATTCCAGGCGGGCATCAACGGATCTCACCGCCGGAGTTTTGGCGATGGAAGGTTTCTCAAATCCCTGGATCTCGAATCCACGTGGCCCCCGGACAAGCTCGGAAGTCTGCGAAACAATTACCCGTTAACCACACCGCGTTTGATTCTGACTATCAATCAGCTGCACCCAGACGGGTTTGAACCCAATGGTCGAATGCGGCCGGGAGGTTTAAGATGAACCCCTGATCAATTAAAAGTAAAAAAGCGAACCCAAAGTAAAAAAATGAATCAGCGCCCTTCAATGACAGACCAAGCCGTGCCCGCTTCGCTTGAACCAAATCAAGGATGGCACTGCACTCACTATTACTACCAATTTGATCGAAAAGTCTTGGCATCGTTACCTGCTTCAGAAATCGCCACAGGAAAGCAGCAGTTGTTAGAAACACTGAATCAAAACCAAGAACTTGGACCTGCACGCCTGCAAACCAGCATCGTCAGCGGGCATAAAGCAGATTTCGCATTAATGATCATGGATCCCAATCCGCTGACAATCGACCGAATCCACCAAAACCTGCTGGCCAGCAACATCGGTCCTGCGATCTTAACGCCGTATTCATTCGTTTCTTTATCCGAAATATCGGAATATGTACCCTCTCTCGAAGACTATGCAAAACGGATTATCCAGGAAGGTGAAACCGAGGGTTCACCCAGTTACGAAGCAAAAGTCAAGGCATATGAGGGGCGACTTCCGGCGATGAACAAACAGCGTTTGACTCCCGAGTTTCCGGATTGGCCTGCGACCTGTTTTTCTCCCATGAACAAAAAACGCAAGGTGGGAGAAAACTGGTTCCTGGAACCTTTCTCCAAACGGAACAAGATGATGTCCGAACACGCCCGCAGTGGCATGAAATACATGGGAAAAGTCACACAGTTGATCACTGTCGGTTGTGGCCTGGAAGACTGGGAATGGGGAGTGACCTTGTGGGCAAGAAATCCAGAATACCTAACCGATATCGTTTATGACATGAGATTCGATGAAGCGAGTGCCCGCTACGCAGAATTCGGTCCTTTTTACACCAGTTACATCTGTGGGCCAGAAGAAATGTTAGACCATTGCAAAATCTAATCAAATGCTATTGGCGGATGGTTCTGGATTTGGGGTCTCTCTGGATTGGGAGTCTTTCCAAAATTACTGGTGTTTCCAGAGTTGTTTGGACACTACCGACAATCCTTGGGATTGCGGGGCTGAACGGTAACACTGGTCAATTTACGTGGAATAGGGAATAAATGTCTCGCTCACTTGATAAGATCCTGGTTGTTGACATCGAGTCCACTTGCTGGGAAGGAGGCTACCCCCAGCGAGGCCAGATCAGCGAGATCATCGAAATCGGAGTCTGCACATTGGATGTGCTCAAACTCCGCCGGGAAGAAAAATGCTCGATTCTCGTAAAGCCGATGAAATCAAGAATCAACGATTTTTGCACCAGTTTGACTTCGATTACCCCGGAAATGGTCGAACTGGCAAAACCATTAGGCAATGCCTGTTCCGTACTCGAAAAAGAATACGATTCCCGTCAACGGATGTGGGCTAGCTGGGGCGATTATGACCGAAGCCAGTTCCAGAAAAACTGCAAGGAATATGGCCTCCGGTATCCTTTTGGACCCACCCATTTGAATGTAAAAACGCTTTTTTCGATCACATTAGGACTCAACAGGAAACTCGACCTGGATAAGGCATTTGATCACCTGGGCTGGGAACTTGAAGGGGCTTTGCACCGAGGTATTGATGATGCCTGGAACACCGCCAAATTGTTGAGCTGGCTTCTAAATCGAGGCCGATTCTCAGCGAAAGACCAGAAAATCAATTAACGGGCAATCCCGATCGACTTCAGGAGCGTCCCAGCTGAATTTTTTGGCTCATTTTTCGCGGTGTGCTACTTGCGAAAAAACAATCTGTCTCGATACTAGAGGGAATTTTGTACAGCCGTCTAACGAACAAGGAACACACACAAGGTGCCCAAGCGCGACGATATTCACAAAATTCTTCTCATTGGGTCCGGACCAATCGTGATTGGGCAGGCTTGTGAATTCGATTATTCCGGCACCCAAGCCTGCAAAGCTCTTCGCGAGGAAGGCTACGAAGTCATTTTGGTGAATTCCAATCCGGCAACCATTATGACGGATCCCGAAACGGCGGAAAAAACCTACATCGAGCCGTTAACCTGGGAAATCGTAGAAAAAGTCATCGACAAGGAACGTCCAGACGTTCTACTCCCAACGCTCGGCGGGCAAACGGGTCTCAACCTGGCCATGGATCTCGAAAAAAACGGGGTTTTGGAAAAATACAACGTCGAAATGGTCGGCGCCCGAGCTGATGTCATCGCCAAGGCGGAGGAACGGGAACAATTCAAAGCGGCGATGCACAAAATCGGGCTGGATGTTTGTGTGGGGGAAACCGTTAATACCCTCGAGGCCGCCCGTGAAGTCGTGCAAAAAATCGGTTTACCGTGCGTGGTTCGCCCCAGTTTTACCTTGGGCGGAAGCGGCTCAGCAATCGCTTACAACCGAGATGAATTCGATCTGATGGTCCACCGGGGATTGGATCAATCACCCGTAACGGAAGTCCTCATTGAAGAATCGATTATCGGGTGGAAAGAATACGAAATGGAGGTCATGCGGGATCTCGATGATAATGTGGTCATCGTCTGCTCCATTGAAAATTTCGATCCCATGGGAGTTCACACCGGGGATTCTATCACCGTCGCACCCGCGCAAACCCTGACAGATAAAGAATATCAGCGGATGCGAGATGCCAGCTTGGCCGTCATTCGAGAAATCGGGGTGGAAACAGGAGGTTCCAACATACAGTTTGCCGTTCACCCGGATACAGGGCGAATGATTGTAATTGAGATGAACCCCCGTGTCAGTCGGTCCAGTGCACTGGCTTCCAAGGCAACGGGTTTTCCAAGTGCAAAGATTGCCGCAAAACTGGCTGTCGGCTATCGACTTTGGGAACTGCCAAACGATATCACTCGCAAAACCAAGGCCTGTTTTGAACCAACAATTGACTATGTTGTCACCAAGATTCCCAGGTTCGCTTTCGAAAAGTTTCCCGATGCAGACAGCACCCTGATGACTCAAATGAAAAGCGTCGGGGAAACCATGGCAATCGGTCGAACCTTCAAAGAGTCGTTCCAAAAAGCCCTTCGGGGTCTGGAAGTCGGTTCATTTGGCTTTGGTTCGGATAACCAGGATCGATGGTACAGCGATGACATACCCGATATTGACGAAATTCGCTCTCAGTTAGCTAAACCCAATGAAGAGCGAATTTGGTATTTGCGTTACGCCATCAAAGCCGGTCTCTCCCTGGAAACGATTTTTGAGCTTACGGCAATTGACCGCTGGTTCCTGCATCAACTCAATGACATCATTGAACTGGAAGAAGAATTGCGTGGAATTCCTTCCTTGTCAGATGCAACAACCGAAATCATTCGCAAGGCCAAGCAATTTGGATTCTCCGATCGTCAACTCGCGACGATTTGGGGTACCAGCGATATGGAAGTTCGTGAACACCGGATCCAGCGGGGAATTCGAGCCACCTTCAAATCAGTTGACACCTGTGCGGCCGAATTCGAAGCTTACACGCCCTATTTTTATTCAACCTACGAAGATGAAGACGAAACCCCGCCTAAAGATGCACGTCAACAACGCATCATGATTTTAGGGGGAGGCCCCAATCGAATCGGGCAGGGGATCGAATTTGATTACTGTTGCTGCCATGCGAGTTTTGCATTGAAAGAACTTGGGATCGAATCGATCATGGTCAACTCGAACCCGGAGACCGTGAGCACCGATTACGACACCAGCGACATGCTGTTCTTCGAACCATTGACCGCAGAAGATGTTTTGAATATCTGCGAGCGGACCAATCCCGACGGCGTCATCGTTCAATTTGGAGGTCAAACCCCTTTGAACCTTGCAAGAGCACTGGAGGATGCGGGGGTTAATGTGATCGGGACCAGTGTTGACACGATTGAAGCCGCTGAAGACCGCGAAAAATTCCAGCAAATCCTGGAAAAACTGGATTTAAAACAACCCCCAAATGGCATCGCGCGGAACATGAACCAGGCTCGGGAGGAATCCCAGAAAATTGGATTCCCAGCTCTCGTTCGCCCCAGCTTCGTCCTAGGCGGACGGGCCATGGAAATTTGTTACGACAAAGCTCCATTCGAAAGATTTGTTGCTGAAGCCTTCGTCGTGGCACAGGGACAACCTGTCCTGATTGATAGCTTTTTGGAAGATGCAATCGAAGTGGATGTTGATGCCATTTGTGATGGGACCGATATTATTGTCGCGGGTGTCATGGAGCATATCGAGGAAGCGGGGGTCCACAGCGGAGACTCTGCTTGTGTCATCCCTCCGTACAGTTTACCCGGACCGGTTGTTGCTGAAATCAAATTAGCCACACAGGCGCTTGCACGAGAACTGAATGTCGTCGGGTTGATGAATATCCAATTCGCCGTCAAAAAAGACCCTCAAGGTAAACCGGTCGTGTACGTCTTGGAGGTTAATCCCCGTGCCAGTCGAACCTCCCCATTTGTGGCCAAAGCGACAGGCCTGCCGATCGCAAAAATCGCTGCAAAGATCATGTCTGGCAAAACGCTTGGCGAGCTCGGGGTGGTTTCGGATCCAGTTCCCGCACACGTCTCCATCAAGGAAAGTGTTTTCCCTTTTCGAAAATTTGCCGGAGTCGACATCGTACTCGGCCCCGAAATGCGAAGCACAGGCGAAGTCATGGGTGTCAGCAAACGCTTTTCGATTGCATTTGCCAAATCTCAATTGGCCGCCGGAATTATCCTGCCTGAAAATGGAAATGTCTTTATCAGCATCAGCGAAAGGCATAAAAACCGCGCTGTGGACCTCGCTCAACAGCTCCACGAAATGGGCTACAGCTTGCTGGCAACTGGAGGAACAGCCAAACGACTTTCTGAAGCCGGCGTGCCCGTCACCCCGGTCAAAAAACTGGCAGAAGGCAATCCAAACCTGATCGATTATCTAAAAAACGAACAGGTGGCCCTGGTCTTGAACACACCCAGTGGAAAAGGAGCTCGTACCGATGAAGGAAAAATCCGGGCAACCGCAGTTCAGCATGGAGTCCCCTGCATCACCACGATTCAGGCAGCAGAAGCAGCAGTCAAAGCCATGAAAGCCATGCGAGAAGAACCGCTCAATGTCCAATCACTGCAAGAACGCTATGCCGAAGCGGGTGAAAAACCGCTCGTCACCAAATAACCCAAAGGCACAGAGCCTTTTAAGAGCCTTCCAGATCTGGCCCAGAATCGACTTGTTCCGGATCCGGTAAGTCCCAGGCAGAATTCTCCCCATCAGCTCCCTCTTTTGGCA
>JAZABE010000366.1:0-3582 GCA_036137535.1 Planctomycetota bacterium
TCGCCTTGGTCATTGGCCAGAAAAAAACGATTGCCCTGGCGTACGGTAAAGACATTTCCCCAGGTCAAAGGGCGTTTACTACCGGCAGGTTGGTAAGAAGTCCAAAGCTGTTTTCCATCTTTCAAACTGGCACAGACATAGCGACCGCCATTACCGCATCCGTAAATATGACCGTCCAACAGAAAGGGGGTATTCATCACCCCGTCAATCCCTTTCTTGCGGTTCCCTTCCCAGGCGAGTATTGCACTTTGTCCATCATCGGCGACGTCGATGGCAGCGCAGCGTCCAGCGAAACACATGAGGAAGAGCCGGTTGCCTTCTTTTCGGGGAACTCCGATCGACATCGCATACGTTGACTTGAACGGAATTGACCAAATCTGTTTTCCGGTTGCCGGGTCGAGGGCATCGAGGGCATCAGAATGCCAGATAATGAGTTGTCGTTTGCCCCCAAATTCATAGATGACCGGCGAGCAATAACCGGGCTTGCCGGCATTGATTCCTTGCCAGAGGATCTTGCCATTGTGCTTGTCAAACGCAATGCAGGTGTTCTTTCCTCCGACCATGCAAATCAATTGATTTCCGTCGACTAGTGGATGTGATGCCACTCCCCATTCGGGTATTTTCAGCCCAAAATCTTTCACAAAGTTTTTAGCCCAAATCGTTTTCCCATCAAGAAGATTAAGGCAGTGTAGGTGCCCTTCGCCTCCGAGAGAGTAGACTCGTTGATCGTCAATGACTGGAGCGCAGCGGGGACCGATGGCATAGGTCGCAACACTGGTGTAGTCGCATTGGTATTGGCGTGTCCAGATCGGTCTGCCATTTTTTTCATCGAGACAGATCACCCGTTCCCTTCCAGGCCGCAGCTCGCGCACAAAGTTTTGATTTTTCGGTATGGATCCCTCGTTCAAATTTTTCGGTTTTGCTGCAGAGGGATCCGCGATCCAATCCATGAGCAGGACTTTGCCATCCGAAACAGAGGGGCCACTGTAACCCCCGGCGATTTTTGATTTCCAGCGGAGGTTGGGACCTGATTCTGGAAACCGATCCAGGATACCCTGCTCCCGCCACACGGAATCGCCCAAAGGGCCGAGCCATTTGGGCCAATCGTCCCCCTGGATCGGTGAGAGGAAACAACCCCAGGCCAGCAAGTAAATGGCGGTTAGAATCGAGGCAGTTGAATCGAACGGGTGATTGTTGAACATCATTGAATCTTTGAATAAACGTCGGAATATCAGGATGGTTCTTATTGCGAACCGTTTGAAAACTTCCCAGAATATAAAGCGTTCTCTAAATTTGTCACCAATAATTTGTTCTTGGCGACGAATTATGGCTCATTGAAAAGTCAATTTATTCGAGGGACTCTGTTAATGTGGTGGATTATAGGTGGTGTTGTTTGTGTTGTTGGAGTCATTGCTCTTTTTCTGCTTCTTTACCTGTGGAGTATCTATAACGGTCTGGTCGTCCAGCGAAACCGATATAAGAATGCGTTTTCGCAGATAGACGTCCAACTGAAACGTCGCTACGATTTGATACCCAATCTTGTGGAAGTAGCCAAGGGCTACATGAAACACGAAAGCGAAACACTGGAAGCTGTTATCGCTGCGCGAAACACGGCAATTTCTGCGCAAAAGGCGGCGTCGGCCAATCCGGGGGAACCAGGTGCGATGCAGAACCTTGCGCAATCCGAATCCGCACTCGGTGGAACGTTGTCTCGATTGTTAATGGTTTCGGAAGCCTATCCTGATCTCAAGGCGAACGAAAACATGTTGTCGCTGCAGGAAGAGTTAACGACCACAGAGAATAAAGTCACTTTTGCCCGCCAGGGTTACAATGATTCGGTGACAGCCTATAACACCAGCCGAGAGGTTTTCCCGGCGGTTTTAGTTGCGAATTCGCTTGGATTTCAACAAGCGGAGCTTTGGGAGCTTGATGAACAGGAAGCTGAAGCCGCACGGGCCCGTCCAAAAGTTGAGTTTTAAGGTAGACCGGATGAGGATCGAGGAAACACGCGTTCAGTTAATGCCGCGTGTTTTTTGTTGTGACGATTGAAAACCATTAACCGACAATCCGAACTTCGAATTCCCGGCAGTTTCCGTTTAACGTCGTCGTAAAACTATACGCAATATTAGAGACCCCCGAATGGACTTCTTCGCAAACCAGGACAAGGCAAGAGGGAAGACAAAGCTCTTGATATTCTATTTTTTCCTCGCGATCTTCATGATGATCGTGGTGATTTATGGTGTGATTGCTGCAATTCTGAATGGTCTCGAGAAACACCCGGGGCAAGTCGATACCTTGACTTGGTTGCACCTTGAAGTCTTGGCCATGGTGGCCGTGGGCGTGATTGTCGTGGTCGGGATGTCTTGCCTTTTCAAGATCGGTGAATTGCGGGGTGGGGGCTCCAAGGTTGCTGAGATGCTGGGTGGCCGCTTGATTAACTCGAATACAACAGATTCCCACGAACGAATCGTGATGAATGTTGTGGAAGAAATGGCACTTGCCTCCGGGACACCGGTTCCCCCGGTGTATGTGCTTGACCAGGAGGGTGGAATCAATGCGTTTGCGGCAGGTTATTCGGCCACTGATGCGGTGATCGGGGTGAACCGGGGCACGATTGAAACGCTCAATCGTGCTGAACTGCAAGGGGTGATCGCGCACGAGTTCAGCCATGTATTCAACGGTGACATGCGGCTGAATATCAAGCTGATTGGCTGGCTGTTCGGAATACAGGTCTTGGCCATCATTGGCTATTACATGTTCCGCTTTGCCGCGACCATGTCGCATGGCCGGAGCAAAAATGAAGGGGGGAATCCAGCGATTGTGGTGTTTGTCATTGGAATTGTGGTCATGATTGTTGGGTTTCTCGGGCAGTGGTTTGCCCGGATGATCCAGGCCGCCATTTCCCGTCAACGCGAATACCTGGCCGATGCCTCGGCGGTGCAATTCACAAGAGATCCCAACACCATTGGTGGTGCCCTGAAAGTTATCGGTGCCTATAGTGCCGGTTCCCGTTTGGAAGTTCCCACGGCTTCCCAGGCAAGCCACATGTTTTTTGCGGAGGGTGTGTCCCTGAATTTCGGTGGTATGGCAACCCATCCTCCGCTGTTGGATCGTATCCAAAGAGTTGATTCCAGCTTTGATGGTGATTTTTCAAGGTACTTGCAGCAACGATACAAGAAATCGGTTAAAGCAAAAGCCAAACCCAAGAAACCAAAGGATCCCACGGAGATGCTCCAGGCATTGCCTGTGCCTGGGCTTGGGGGTGAGGGGTTTGGCCCCATGGGAGAGATGACTCAGGCAATGCCTGCTGCTGAATTGCCCCTAAGCCCGGTGGCGATTATTGCTGGTGTGGGAATGCTGGATGAGGAACATGTCGAGCATTCCAGTAAATTGGTTCAGCAAATTTCTGCAGGCATCCAGTCGGCGATCCACGATCCTTTTAGTGCCAGATGTGTGGTTTATTGCCTGTTGCTTGATCAGGAAGCGGCGACCCAGGAGAAACAACTGGAGACCATTCTGCAAGCTGAAGGTCAGTCGACTGTTGATGAGGTCAGGCGACTGATGCCACTCGTGGAAAAATTG
>JAZABE010000367.1:0-2396 GCA_036137535.1 Planctomycetota bacterium
GCGTAGAAACGGTGTAAGCAATGCTCCAATAAATTAACCCGAGAACAGCGACGCCCACGATGATTTTGGGAAGGTGGGGTTTCACCTGCTGCAGCTGATCAAAAAGTGCGCCCGCTAGTTCGTTTTCGTTAAGTTCTTTACGATTCTTGGCTGCCATTAATGACTCAGCGCTTCAAATGATTAAAAATGAGAAGTAAATATTGACCCTGTAAGTATATGGCTGGGTTCGGGCGATGGTCAATACGAACTCATTCCGGTTAGTTTTATCGTTTTCCCAAGATAATTTTGTGCCACCGCTGAATCCCCCACAACAAGATGCAGTTTCTACAGTGAACGGCCCCATGTTGGTCCTGGCCGGGGCGGGGACCGGGAAAACCCGGGTGGTGACCTACCGGATTGTTAACCTGATCCGCAGGGGTGTCCCTCCCGATCGAATATTGGGCGTGACGTTCACGAACAAGGCAGCCTCCGAGATGAGGGAAAGGATTTTCGGATTGCTGGGTAATCAGGAAGCCCCAGATCGACCGGAGATTTCCACGTTTCACTCACTTTGCGTCAAGGTTTTGCGCCGACAGATTCAACACCTTGGGTACCCGAAAAGTTATTCTATTTTGGACCGTGGAGACCAAGAAAGCATTGCCCGGTCAGTGCTTCGGGAGATCCGGGCTGCCGAGTCTCAGGTCAAACCCAGCGAATTGTTGTGGCGGATCAGTAGTTGGAAATCCAAGTCGTTTAGCCCAGCTGATGCAGCAGCGGTTGCCGAGACAGATAAAGAGCACCTTTGTGCTACCGGCTACCGACGGTATCAACGATTGATCAAAAATCGGGGTGCAGTCGATTTTGATGATTTGTTGCTGTTGACGGATGAACTGTTTCGATCGCTGAAAGAAGTGCGGGAACAGGAAGCATCGCGTTACGATCATATTCTGGTTGACGAATACCAGGACACCAATCAGAGCCAGTACCAGATCGTCAAAGCTTTGGCAAAAGATCATCGAAATTTGTGCGTAGTTGGCGATGATGATCAGGCGATTTACGGTTGGCGGGGTGCAGAAGTCGAACACATTCTCGGTTTCCAGGGAGACTGGCCGGATGCCAAGGTGATTCGCTTGGAACAAAATTATCGATCCACCGGGAATATTCTCAAACTGGCCAATACACTGATTGCTTTTAATCAAAATCGCCATGATAAAGAGTTGATCGCTGCCCGGCCGAGTGGTCCTGAACCTCCCATTTATCAATTTCCCAATGAAACCCAGGAAGCCGTGGAAATTGTTCGTTCGATTCGCAACCGCCTAAGTGAGCCAGGAGTAGAACCTCGAGATATTGCAATTCTTTTTCGCACCAACGAACAGCCTCGAGTGTTTGAAGTGGAGCTTCGCAAGGCAAAAATTCCCTACGTCTTGCTCGGCGGGCAATCCTTTTTCGACCGCAAAGAGGTGCGCGATATTTTAGCTTACCTGAAAATCATTTCTCGACCCTTTGATGAGGTGTCGCTTTTACGGGTGATTAACACGCCGGCTCGGGGGATTGGTATGAAGGCAATTGAAATAATAATGGCGGATTCAATTGAAAACAAAAGAAATATTTGGGATTCTCTTTTGCAGGTGGATTCCTTGCCTGGTGTGCCCGCTAAAGGCAAGGCGGCGATTGGAAGGTTTACCCAAATGATTCAGCGGTTTCAAGGAAAATCGAAGACGGAAAACTTGGCGTCTGTTGCTCGTGATCTGGTATCAGAGATCAATTATCGGGCAGAGCTTCAACGGGTTTATTCAACCGAGGAAGAGCAGGAGTTGAAGATGAATTCGGTGGAAGAGGTCGTCAACGCCTTAGGCGTTTATGGGCAGGATCGGCCAACACCGACGTTGGCCGGTTTTTTACAGGAAACAGCCATCGAGGATCGTGATTTTGATACCGACCGCGAAAAGGTGTTGCAGAGAAACTCGGTGGCTCTTTTAACGTTGCACAGCGCAAAAGGATTGGAGTATCCCGAGGTCTACATGGTTGGCTTAGAAGAAGGGATTCTGCCTCATCATCGCAGTGTTGAAATCGATGGTGCGGCGATCGACGAGGAACGACGGCTTTGTTATGTGGGGGTCACCCGGGCCCAGGAGCGTTTAACGCTTTCCTTGAGTTTAAGTCGAATGAAATGGGGAAAACCTCGAGAAACCCATCCCAGTAGATTCTTGTTTGAGATGATTGGCAAGGCCGATCATCCCAATGCAAATTCTCATCGGGCAAAGAGAAGGCCGAAAAAACGCTAGATTTAACAGCACTCTAGACGGGTCTACCTTTCTCCGGCAAGGTTGTCCTTGTTTTAGAGTGTATCCACTTTCTACAATAAAAGAAGATCCGCCAGTTTTATTGGAGTATTGATAGGTAATAATGGCAGAAGA
>JAZABE010000368.1:0-1538 GCA_036137535.1 Planctomycetota bacterium
GGATACCAGTTGTTGCGAAAGGTTGAATTGTTTTTACGACTAATGGACTTACCCGATCGGCATACGCTTCCGTGGCAAGAACCCGGTAACGATGATCAATCGGAACCCGGGGAAACTACCGTTTTCGGGACCTCTTCTGCCATTAATCTAGATGTCAGGAACCCACTGGACGTTCAACAGGCACAACTGGCCGCACTGATGAAATACGATCTTTTTGCGTCATTAATTGAAAATATCGAAAGCTGCCAACGAGACAACCGGCGATTGACTCAGGAATGGGTCTAAACACTGGTCAGATAAAATTTCCCGTTTCCCCCTTTGATCGCTAACGACTTTACCTCAGACTGTTAGCTTTGGCTTTTACACTTGAGGAACCTATGCTTACCCAACGATCGATTCTGAACCAGGCAATCATTTTTTCATTGACCATTCTTTTTCCAATCGCCGGTAACACGCAGGAAAAAAACACCCAAGCAGAGAAAAAGTTGACCGCCGGTCCTAAAGACGACCTGGAAAAAGTGTCACCGGGAAAAATTGACGCAAACGCTAAGAAAAAATTCACAACGACCAAATCCGGTTTGAAATACCGGGTTCTACGCAAAGGAAAAAGTGACGGTCAGAAGCCTACCGCAGAAAACGAAGTTACGGTTCACTACAAGGGCTGGCTGGACAACCAGAAAATTTTCGACAGCTCCTATCGCCGCAACGAAAAAATCTCTTTTCCTTTGAACCGAGTCATTGCCGGCTGGACCGAAGGAATGCAACTAGTGCGAGAAGGCGGAATGATCGAGCTGGAGATCCCCGCCAAACTTGGCTATGGCAACCGGGACGTGGGCAACGGCCTGATTCCGGCCAATTCAACACTGCACTTCGTGGTGGAGCTCTATCAGGTCAAATAAGGGCCCTGCATACACCTTTGCAATTCAAAGAACTGAGCTGGGCAATCATTGGATCCAATCCCATCCAGGTAGGTGGGCTCGCGATCACCGCTGGGTTTTGGCCCCTTTTGGTCTTTTTACCTAAATTTATAACTGGCGAAACGCGGCCCAATCCCGACTTGGAAGGCGGTTTTTTCCGCTAATTCACCAAGAAATGCAAAGTTTAGCGGTTGTTTGGCAATTCGGTTCTTAGTTGACGGCAAAATCAACCGAAAATATCATTAGACTATTACCTAACTTGCCATGATGCTGGTACTGGACGCCAGTTTCCCCCCCCCCCACTGATTCCCACCCAAAGTTAAGTACGGATGGATCCGTCACTTTAGATCTATGATTCAACAAAACACTGTCGCCGGTATTGAACGGGATAAATTGCAATATCTCGACGATGCATTCCGGTCTTCACGGTCTGTCTCTGAATTGACCGCGGAATTAGATTTCCGGCGCGTCGATGATCTGCTGTCCGCCATTGCCAAAAGCCTCGGCCTAAACCTGGTCAACCTTGACACCATTGAATTGAATGAAAAACTCGTTGAACAGTTCCCGGCAAAATTAATTCACCGATTTGAAGTCTTCCCGATTTCTGAGAAAAATGGCGAG